>CAYZNO010000010.1:0-13317 GCA_964479685.1 uncultured Gammaproteobacteria bacterium | reverse complement strand
CACGCCGGTTCCGGTTTCGGCTATTTATAAGGATGTCAACGGCAATGGCATTGTAGACAGAATAGATATTACTATGACTGCCGACGTTGGCCTTGTCTGCACTTTTGAAGCGAGCGACTGGTCAATTCCCACTGCTGGAACGATTACTGTCAATACTCCTTCCGCTTGTACCGTCTCGGGAAATGATATTCAAGTTACCGTCAATGCTGACGCTAATGAAACCGGAGGCGCGACTGACCCAACAATTAGATATCAAAATAATTTACCCATTTCCGGATCTATCCAAGACGGTGCCGGAAACAAGCCCGCTGATTTTGGCGCGGCTGGTGTAACGGCTACCGACGGCGCGGCGCCGGTGCTTATTTCCACAACGCCGATCAACAACGCTGTCGGAGTGTCAATAAACCAATCATTAGTCTGGAATTTCTCCGAATCAATGGTTACGACTTTTGGTAATCCGACTCAATTTACTTCAAGCAATGATCCGGGCGGCTGGGGAGCGACCTGGAGCAATGCCAATAAAACCGTGACCATGACCCACACGGCTTACGCCTATGGGGTGGTAGTAAATATCACAACTAACCAGGCAAATATCAATGCCGATTCCGGCGCTCCGACTCTCTTAAACGTTGCCGGTTCTCCGCCTGTTCCGGACGATTTCCTTTTTGCGACCCAGACGGCTGGTGGTGGCGGAGGAGGTGGTGGCGGAGCTCCGATTACTGTTACCGTGAGTTCTCCGAACGGCGGGGAGGTTTGGTCAGGTAATTCCAGTCGCAACATCACCTGGTCTTCGACCGGTACGGGTATGAGCAAAGTAAAACTTTATTACTCGACCGACCGCGGTGTTACTTTTGCTAATGTTATTACAGAAGATGAAGTCAACGACGGGACCTACTCATGGACTGTGCCAAATATTTCTTCTGGAACGGCAAAAATAAAAATCAACGGTTATGACAGCGCTGGCGGTCTTTTAGCCTCTGATATTTCCGATGCTGATTTCGTTATCAATTATACTGCTCCGACCGTTTCCGCAGCCAAGTCGACTATTGTTGCCTCTCCTGCTTCTCTTATTGCCGACGGGGTCAGCGAATCAACCATAACCGTCACGGTGAAAGATGAATCTAGCGCCGCTCTTTCCGGAAAAGCAGTAACCATTTCTCCAAGCCGCGGCGCGACTGATACAGTCGCGACCGTGAAAGGCACGACCGGAGATGATGGTATTGCCACCTTTAAAGTAAAATCGGACACGGCCGGAACTTCAACTTATACGGCCAATGCCGGCGGAGTAGTAATTGACCAGACAGCCGCAGTGGTTTTTACCGGCGGGACAACTCCGCCCCCTTCGGAAATTCCGGCGGGCCTTAGGGTGGGGGATTTGATTAAAAGCAATTTGAGTTCGGCTGTTTATTACTTTGGATCCGACAACAAACGCCATCTCTTTCCGAATTCCCTGACTTATCACACATGGTATCTTGATTGGTCGGGCATAAAAACAATTTCCGACGAACAACTTCGTGGCATTGCTTTGGGAAAAAATGTGACTGTCCGGTCCGGCACCGTGCTTGTGAAAATCCAAACCGATCCTAAAGTCTATGCCGTTGAGCCGAACGGCCTTCTACGTTGGGTTCCGACCGAGGCGATGGCAATATCTTTGTATGGCACTGATTGGGCCAAGAGAGTGGTTGATGTGCCAATTATTTTCTGGGTTGATTATAATTTCGGACCGGACGTTACGGCCAATACTTATCCAACCGGCGCTTTGATAAAATACGCGACTCTGCCAGATGTTTATTACGTCCAGGGTTCGGAAAAAAGGATAATTTCTACGGAAGCATCTTTTGTCGCTAATAATTTCCGCTGGATTAACGTTCTTCCGGCTTTGGATTTAATTTATTATCCCAACGGTGCGCCAATCACTATGAAAGAGCCGTCTTTGGCGAGTATTTATTAAAAATATAAAGTGTAAAATTTCGGCCCTACAATCGTTTTACCAATGATTGGGACCAAAATTTTAATTAATTTAATAAAATAAAATCTATGCAAAAATTCAAAGTTTTGTGCATTGCCGCGGTTATTTTAACCACGAGCGGCGTTAATTTTCCGCCGCAGAGCGCCTCGGCCTGGTCTCCTGTGATGGAATCTGCCGCTTTTGTTGATTTTGACCACAACGGCACAATTGACCGTGTAAAGGTTGTTTGGAACGGGAACGTTACATCCTGCAAATTTGATGCAGGCGATTGGGTAATTGGTCCTGGAAGCGTTGGTTTGACCGGTCCGACTGGCCGAGTAGCGGGATACGGGTCTGATGGAAATTGTGACGGTACGCAAAATTATTTTTATCTCCTTGTTTCCGGCAACACCGGAGAGACCGGCTACCCGGGAACGTTTGTCCCGGCAGATATTGATTACACAAACCAAGGCGCCATGGATGATATTACGGTGCTTGGTATGCCAGCTTCAAACCAGAGTCTCATTAATATTGATGATAACGCTTCTCCGGTGATTGTTTCGTCTTCGCCTTCGGCTGGGGCGACAGGAGTTAGTGTTACAACGTCTTCTGTCAGAGTAACTTTTTCCGAGCCGATGTTGACCGCCGCGACATCAATGTCGATCTCGGCCGGCAGCTGGGGTCCGTCGGTTTGGACTGACGAAGGCAAAACATTAACAAGATCCAGATTACTAACCCTGCCTTACGACACGACTATAACAGTAACATTAACCGGGGAAGATAAGGCCGGTTATTTGATTTCTTCGGGCAACCCGCCGGCCATAACTAACCCTTGGGCTTTTAGGACAACGACAGATCCCGCCTCGACGGTTTCGGCAAGTCAGTCAACTGTTTCCGCCTCGCCGACTTCGGTCGTAGCCAATAATATCGACTATTCAACTATTACTGTTACAGTGCGTAACGCTTCTGGCAGTCCGCTTTCCGGAAAAACCGTGACGCTTTCCTCAAGCCGGGGATCAACGGACATAATTTCCTTTATCAACATAGTAACCAATGCTTCCGGCCAAGCGATTTTTCGGGCAGAGTCAGGAACGGCCGGCACTTCAATTTTCACGGCGGTGGTCGACGGCGTAACCATTTCTTCAACCGCCGCGGTGACTTTTACTTCATCAACACCAACTCCGGGTCCGGTTTCCGCTTCAAGATCAAGTGTTTCCGCTTCGCCGGCCTCAGTTGTCGCGAATGATTCCGATTATTCAAATATAACAGTAACGGTTCGCGACTCTTCCGACAATTTACTTTCCGGAAAAACCGTGGTCCTCCTTTCAAATAGGACAAGTGACACAGTGGCTTCTTTGCCTGGCGGGAGCATTACGAATTTCGCGGGTCAAGCAACTTTTCAGGTTCGTTCAGATACAGCTGGTACATCAATCTTTACTGCGATTGTTGATAGCGTAACCATCACGCAAACGGCAACTGTTGTTTTCACGGCCATAACATCGCCTCCGAGCGGTTTGGTTTATGGCGATTTGTTTAAAGAAGGCGGAAGTACGGCGGTTTATTATTACGGGACAGACGGAAAGCGGCACGTTTTTCCGACTCAGGCAATTTACCTTTCCTGGTATTCAGGGTTTTCCGGGATTAAAACCGTCAGCCACGAAACCGTGACGTTGGTGCCTTTGGGCGGCAATGTTATTGCTAAGCCAGGTACTTACCTTATCCAGTTTGTCAGCATGGATACGCCTTTCCGCGTTTTAGATCCAAAAATTTATGCTTTGACCGAAAATGGTCAGTTGCGCTGGGTGACCTCCGCTTCAGCCGCCACGTCTCTTTACGGCGCCGATTGGGAAAAAAAGATTATTGCTGTTCCAGAAGTTTTTCGGACAAACTACATTGAGGGCGGTACAAATATTAATTCGGCTTCGGATTATAGTAAGGCCTCGGTTGAAGCCTTGGCGCGGACAATCAGCGACACAATCAGGTAGCCTGTGTCTGTTCGGGCAATTTAAACAAAAAGCGGGTGGGAAATATTCTTGCCTGCTTTTCGTTTGTCTTTTAGGAAGAGTAGTGCTATAATTATTTAAATATGAACAAAAAATTAAGCCTAGTCACAGTATTAAGCTTGATAATTTTTAATTTAGTTCCCGCGCTGGTAGGAGGGGCGGGTTTTGATGCGCCTGCCGGCAAGATTTACAGGACCGAGGAGATTCTTGTTAAATATAAAGGAAGCCGGGAAATTCAGAAAGTTGATCTTGCGCCACGGGAAAACGTTATTGGCAAGATAAAAGAATTAATGAGCCGTTCCGACGTAGAATTTGCCGAGCCTAATTATTTAATGAAAACCGAAACGACAATCGCTGTAAACGATCCTTATCTTGGTAAACAATGGTATTTGGATCGAGTCAGGGCTCACGAAGCCTGGGCAAAAACTTCAGGCGCGGCCGATGTTGTTGTCGCAGTTTTGGATACAGGTGTGGATATCGACCACCCCGATTTGAAAGACAATATTTGGATTAACCGCGGAGAAGTTCCGGGCGACGGAGTCGATAACGATGGAAATATTTATGTTGACGACACAAATGGCTGGGATTTTGTCGCCGGCGACAATAATCCACGTCCTGATTTTAAGGAGTGGTGGTTTACTAAGGAGGGGATTGATCACGGAACAATCATTGCCGGAGTTATCGGTGCAGTGGGAAACAATTCACGCGGTATCGCCGGGGCGGCCTGGGGAACGAAAATCATGCCAATTCGCGTTCTCGATTCGGCCGGCTCGGGCGACGTTCTTACAGTGATTGAAGGAATTGACTACGCGGTGGAAAAGGGAGCAGATGTAATTAATTTAAGTTTTATCGGTTCGGGTTTCAGTAAAAGTTTATTTTTGGCTCTCGAGCGGGCCTATAAAGCCGGTATAGTTGTGGTCGCGGCAATTGGAAACCAAAGCGGGGTAGGCCAGGATTTGGACGTGGAGCCGCAATATCCGGTTTGTTATTACGGTGGCGAGGGAGAAAATATTGTGATCGGCGTGGCAGCAACCGACAAAGAAGATAGAAAAGCACCTTTCTCTAATTACGGAACAAAATGTGTTGATGTTTCAGCGCCCGGGGTAGATTTTTGGAGTACTGTTGCGTATAATCCCGGCATGGCAGATTTCGAAGAATATTACAGCGGCGGTTGGTCTGGATCTTCCGTTGCCGCTCCGTTGGTTTCCGCAACTGCGGCTTTGATAAAATCTCTAAACAGGGATCTTGGTGTGACTGAGATCAGGAGTTTACTGACGGTTAATGCTGATAATATTGATAACAACAATCCCGATTATAAAGGTAAACTTGGCAAAGGACGTCTGAATATGGCGAGAGTTATTGAAGCGGCTTATCTTACAGTAGAAAGTTCTCAATTTTCTCTGCGCAAGGGAGATATTTTGGCTGCGTCGGTTTCTGTGTTAAAGCCGGAAGTAAAAATTTTTAAAGAAAATTCGACTTTTGTAAAAAGTTTCATGGCTTACCCCGAAGCCTTTCTTGGCGGTGTTAATATTGCCTCGGCCGACGTAAACGGTGACGGGGTAGGGGAAATTATTACCGGTGCCGGGCCGGGCGGCGGGCCGCATGTCAGAATTTTTCGGCAGGACGGAACGGCGATCGGCGGTTTTATGGCATACACTAAAACTTTCCGCGGCGGAGTCAATATCACAGCCGGCGATGTTGATGGCGATGGCAAGAGCGAAATTATTACCGGTGCCGGGCCGGGCGGCGGGCCGCACGTCAGAATTTTTCGGCAGGACGGAACAGTTCTTGGCAGTTTTATGGCATACCCAGCGACTTTCCGCGGAGGTATAAATGTCGCAGCCGGCGATGTTGACGGTAATGGCAAGGCTGATATTATTGTTTCGCCGGGGAAGGGGATGGAACCGATAGCAAAAGTTTTTGATTCTAAGGGTAATTTGAATACGCAATTTTTGGCCTTCGATAAAGAATTTAAGGACGGAATAAAGATTTCATCCGGCGACCTGGATGGCGATAAGATTGCCGAGATTGCCGTCGGGAAAATGAATGGCGGCAGCGAAGTGCGCGTTTACGGTCAATATTTAACTTTAAAATTAAAATTCAACGCATTCGCTGATTTTAACGGAGGGATAAGTTTAGCAGTTGGAGATTTGGACGGGGACAGAGTTTCTGAACTTTTGGTTGGCGCCGGGCCGGGCGGCGGGCCGCATTTGAAAGTTTATAGCGGCAAGGGAATTTTACGGAGCGAATTTTTCGCTTTCGGCCAGGATTTTAAGGGAGGAATTTCCGTGGGAGTAATAAGATAATCAAATATAAATATGACTAAACCAATTTTTGAAAAAAACAATGTTTTGGTGACTGGCGGCGCCGGATTTATCGGTTCGCATCTTTGCGAAAAATTAATAAAAAATAACCGGGTTATCTGCCTTGATAATTTTTCCACGAGCAGCGTCTCAAACATTGATTTTCTTTTACAACATCCTGATTTTGCTTTCGTGAAGCACGATATTTGCCAGCCGTTCGATCCTGAAGCGTTCCCGGAACTTGAACGTTTTAAGATTAAATTTCAGGGAATACAGGAAATTTACCATTTGGCCTGCCCGACCTCGGCTAAAGATTTCGACAGATTTAAAGCCGCCACATTGGATGCGAATTCTGTTGGCATGAAGAATATCTTGGATTTAGCGGTAAGATATAAAGCAAAATTTGTCCAGGCTTCTTCGTCGGTGGTTTACGGTCCGAGGACTGAATCTATTTCGGTTTTCAAGGAAGACGATACGGGGTGCGTGAATCACCTGACTCCTCGCAGTTGTTACGACGAAGGTAAGAGGTTTACCGAAACAATGGTTAATACTTACCGCGAAGTGCATGGTCTCGACGCAAAAATTGCCAGAATTTTCAGGACTTACGGTCCGCGCGAAAGATTGTTTGACGGAGAAATGGTTCCTGACTTTGTTATTGATGCCATTGACAATAAGGATTTAGTTATTTATGGAGACGAAAATTTTTCTACGGCTCTTTGCTATGTTGATGATATAGTTTCTGGGTTGATTAAATTAATGGCCGCTCCGGTGGATATTGGTCCGGTTAATTTAGGCAGCAACGAAGATTTAAAATTAATCGACGTGGCCAGAAAAATTATCGAAATGACCGGCTCAGAGTCAAAAATAGTTTTTGCCGAAGAATTACTTTTTATGACTTCACTCGGCCTTCCGGACACGAGTAAGGCGAGGGAATTTTTGGGCTGGGTCCCGCTTGTCCGTCTGGAAGACGGCTTGCAGAAAGCAATCGATTACACCCGGGCCTACAAGCCGCTTTTGAGAGCACAGGGGGTAAGTGATAATCGGAATAACAAAATTTAAATTAAAGAAGTA
Organism: uncultured Gammaproteobacteria bacterium; assembly: GCA_964479685.1. Classification (GTDB taxonomy): domain Bacteria; phylum Patescibacteriota; class Patescibacteriia; order XYB2-FULL-38-15; family XYB2-FULL-38-15; genus JBGSRW01. Next base: position 5,992 of record CAYZNO010000010.1, on the reverse strand, counting down.
GATTGTATGAAAGTTGTTGCTATTATTCCGGCTTACAATGAAGAAAGGACCATTGGCCAGGTCGTCGGCGACGTAGGGAAACACGTTGATGAAGTAGTGGTAGTTGACGATGGCTCCACTGATCGTACCGCCGATTCTGCCAAGGGAGCCGGCGCTTTGGTTTTTTCTCATTTTTTAAATCGCGGCCAGGGAGCGGCGCTTGAAACCGGGAAAAGAGCGGCACTCGAACTTGGCGCCGACATAATCGTGACTTACGATGCTGACGGCCAGTTTGTTGCCGAGGAAATAAAAAATATTGTTCGTCCGATTAGCGAAAATAGAGCCGACGTAGTTTTGGGCAGTCGTTTTCTAAAATCAGAAGTGCCTTTTTCCAAAAAAATATTTTTAGGCGGAGCGGTTTTTTTTACAAGATTAACTTCCGGTCTCCCGCTTTCAGATACGCATAATGGTTTTAGGGCTTTTTCCCGGGGAGCGGCGGAGAAGATTGAAATAAAACAGAATCGGATGGCCCACGCTTCGGAAATTTTGGATAAGATTTCCAAATATCGCCTGCGGTATGTTGAGGTGCCAGTCACCGTGAAATATTTTTCCCCGAAAGTCAGGCGCGGGCAGAGGTTGCCGGATTATTTTAAAATATTATTTGATTTATTTTTAGGCCGCGCTATAAAATAGCGTCGCAAAAATTATGTTCATTCAGTACCTTTTAGTTTTTTTGGTGCTTATAATCCTTTACAGGATTACCGTAAAATGGCGTCAGGGATTTCTTGCTTTCCGCGACATGATTTTTTGGGTTGGTTTCTGGCTGGTTGTCGGAGCCATTGTGATTGTTCCGGAAACGACCAGTTTTCTAGCTAGGATGGTTGGAGTCGGCCGCGGCGCCGATTTGGTTGTCTACCTTTCCATTGTTTTGGTGTTTTATATTATTTTTCAAATTACGGTTAGAATCGAAAGAATAGAGAGAAGCATCACAAAAATTGTGAGACAAGTTGCGCTCGAAGTAAAAGAAGGAGAAGGAGCCGGGGATGAGACGAAAATTAGTTCAGCGGAAAAATAAAAATATGGCCCCAAGAGTCGCGGTTGTTTTAATCAACTACAAAAGTTACGCCAAAAAATATCTAGATGATTGTATTAGCAGTCTTCGAAAACAAAGCTATCCCAAGGATAGCTTTAGGGTTTTTATAGCGGATAACGCGGCCTCAAAGGAGAGTTCGGATTTTTTAGCAAAAACGGTCCCAGAGACAGAAATTATCGCTGAAGAAAAAAATTTAGGTTTTGCCGCAGGCAACAATCTTATCATGCGGCGGGCAATTGAAGAGAACTATAATTATGTAGTTCTTTTTAATATGGATACGCTTGCCGATCCGAATTGGCTTTCCGAACTTGTGGCGGCAGCGGAAAATAACCCAAAAGCCGGAGCAATCCAGTCATTGATTCTGCTTCATCCAGAAACCGAAAAAATAAACTCGCTTGGCAATCAATTGCATTTTTTAGGTTTTGGTTTTTGTGAAGGATACGGGGAAAATATATCAAAAACTAAAAATCAAAGCGCGAAGCAGTTTTTTTACGCTTCCGGCGCATCCGTGCTGTACCCAGTCAAAGTCCTGCGGGAAGTAGGTCTTTTTGATCCGGAATTTTTTATGTATCACGAGGACACTGATTTGTCGTGGCGGCTGCGGTTGGCCGGTTACGAGATGGCGCTGGCGCCAAAATCAATAATGTACCATAAATACGAATTTTCCCGGAGTATCATGCAATTTTATTATATGGAGCGCAACCGGATGATTATGATATTTGAAAATTACCGGCTGGGAACCCTGCTTCTGATCTTTCTCCCTTTTCTGTTTATGGAATTGGGGATGTTGGGTTACGCGGCTTTACGCGGGGTGTTTTTAACGAAGTTAAAAGTTTATGGTTATTTTTTACGACCGAAAAATTGGGTGAGGATGATTAAAAATAAACGGGCTAAGGCAAAATTGAGGAAAGTCTCTGACCGAGAACTTGCGAAACTTATTGTCGGCAAGTTGGAATTCCAGGAAATTGCCAATCCGGTTTTAAAGTATTTAGTTAATCCGGTCTTAAATATTTACTGGCAGGCAGTGAGAAATTTAATTTTTTGGTAATTTATGAAAATCGCTATTGTTTCACCGGTTTTTCCGCCTTATCGTGGTGGAATCGGTTCGGCGGCTGAAGCCGAGGCCAAGGAACTTGCCTCTCGCGGCCACGATGTTTCGGTTTTTGTGCCACATCCGCGCCAGATGGCAAGCCATTCTTCTGCGGCTGGAGAAAAATTTCAACTTTATGAACTGACGCCGTTTATTCAGTGGGGCAACGCGGCTTTTTTGCCCCAATTGTTCTGGCGAGTTAAAAATTTCAATGTTGTTCATCTGCATTACCCGTTTTTTGGGGGAGCCGAAGTTGTAAACTGCTGTTTCCGCCGCCGCCACGGCGAATCAAAATTGGCAGTGACCTATCATCACGATGTTGTTGGAAAAGGCTGGCTCGGAAAATTTTTTCGCTGGCACACCAAACACTGCATGCCTAAAATTATGAGGACGGCCGATAAAATTATTGTCTCATCTTTTGATTACGCCAGTAATTCTAATCTTAAAGAGATTTTTGCCGAACAACCGGAAAAATTTTCTGAACTACCTTTTGGGGTTGACGAAAATAAATTTTCTCCATCTGGAAAAGATGGGGAACTTCTACGCAAACATGATCTTACGTCCAATGATAAAATTGTTCTGCTAGTTGGCGGACTTGATCGGCCCCATTATTTTAAAGGAGTCGAAATTTTGCTTAAAGCCAAAATCCAAGTGCCGGAAGCGAAATTTATTCTAGTTGGCGACGGAGATCTGCGGCCGCGATATGAAAGAATGGCGGAAAATATTAGGGTGAAAGACAAAATTATTTTTGCCGGAGCGGTTGCCCGTGAAGAATTGTCAAAATATTACAACCTGGCCGACGTCGTCGTTCTGCCATCGATTGATCAATCGGAGGCTTTTGGCATTGTTTTAATTGAGGCGGCCGCCTGTGGTAAGCCGGTAATTGCTTCGAATCTACCAGGCGTCCGGAGCGTGGTTGATTATGGGATAAACGGGTTTACTGTCGAGCCGGGAAATGTTCGGCAACTGGCCGATAAGATAAATGATTTACTTTACAATAACGATTTGCTTCGACAGTTCGGTCAAAACGGCCGGACAAAAGTTTTAGAGAAATATAGTTTAGAAAAAATGGGCGATAATTTAGAAAAAATATTTACCGGATTAAAATGAAAATTTGTCTGATTTCCAATTTATATCCGCCAATAACGCGGGGTGGAGCGGAAAAGATCGCCCAAACCGCGGCCGATGGATTAAAAAAAGCCGGCCATGAGGTTTTTGTAATTTCCACCAAACCTTGGGGCGGCCGGAAAAGTCTGAAACCGACCACATCTGATGAAGGTGGAATTAAAATTTATCGCTTTTATCCACTGAATATTTTTTATTACCTTAACGATTATAAGCACCACGCTCTTTGGCGGATGAAATGGCATTTTCTTGATATGTTCAATCTTCAGAGCGCCCGAGTAGTAAAAAATATTTTGAAAAAAGAAAAGCCGGAGCTTGTAATGACGCATAATTTAAAGGGAATTGGCTTTTTGATTCCTCGGGCAATAAATAAATTAGGTATAAAACATATTCATACGCTTCACGATGTTCAGCTGGCCGTACCAAGCGGTCTGATTATCAAAGGGCGGGAAAACAATTGGCAACAGAAAATATTTTTACGGAAGTGGTATGAAGCGATTTGCCGTCGGCTTTTTGGTTCGCCGGACGTCGTCGTCTCACCATCAAAATGGCTTTTGGAGTTTTATATCAAAAAAGGATTTTTCAAAAATTCAAAAAAAATAGTTTTGCCAAATCCGGTGGCGCCTGGCGTCATTGCGAGGATCCCGCCTTGGCGGGGGACGAAGCAATCACGCGGCGATGAGATTGCCACGCTCCCTACGGTCGCTCGCAATGACAAACTGACATTACTTTATCTTGGCCAAATTGAAGAGCATAAAGGTATTTTATTTTTAGTGGAAGTATTGAAAAAAATAGATATTGATTTTAAACTACATGTCGCCGGAGACGGTAGTAAGATAGAAAAATTGAAGAATATCGTTGGTGAAGATGCCAGATTTTTAATCCACGGAAAATTATCCGGCGATGAAGTGGCTAAAATTTTTGAACAAATTGATTTGACCGCTGTTCCGTCGCTTTGTTATGAAAATTCTCCGACCGTGATTTATGAAAGTTTAGCCGCCGGCGTCCCGGTCTTGGCCGCCAAAATCGGGGGAGTGGCCGAATTGGTCCACGACAATGAAAACGGCTTCACTTTCGAAGCCGGCAATGTTGAAGATTTGACGCGCGCGCTAAAACATATCGCCGCAAACCGTGGCGAACTGCAAAAAATGTGGTCCGCCGCCGCAAAATCGGTAGAAAATTATAAAATTGAAAGCTACATTAATAAAATTTTGACTTCAGCCTAATTTTAAAGGATAATATATTAAGCTAATTAAGTGAGAGAGCATGGTAAAACCTTATTACCAAAAACCAGGATTTGTATTATATCAGGCTGATTGCTTAGATTTTTTGTCTACTATTAAAGAGAATTCCGTCGATATGGTTTTTGCCGATCCGCCATATCTTTTATCAAACGGCGGATTTACTTGCAATGGTGGAAGAATGGTGAGCGTAAACAAGGGCGAATGGGATGTCAGTAATGGTCTTAAAAGCGATTTCCAATTCCACTTGGATTGGATTAGAGAATGTCGCCGAATTTTAAAGCCGGGCGGGACGATTTGGATTAGCGGTACTTATCATTCTATTTACCAGTGCGGATTTGCTTTGCAGGTTAACAAGTTCCATATTCTAAACGATATCGCGTGGTTCAAGCCTAATGCTTCGCCTAATTTAAGTTGCCGTTTTTTTACTGCTAGTCATGAAACTTTAATTTGGGCTCGTAAAGATAAAAAGGCTAAACATAAGTTTAACTATGAAGCAATGAAGAAAGGCAGTTGGCCGGAGGATTTTTTCAAAAAACAAAATTTGCAGATGAGAAGTGTTTGGGCAATTTATCCTCCGAAGAAAGACGAGAAGTTATTTGGAAAGCATCCAACACAGAAACCGATCGAATTATTATCAAGAATTATTTTAGCGAGTACTGATAAAGGTGAGCTGGTACTGGACCCATTTACTGGTTCATCTACAACTGGTCTAGCAGCATTTTTGCACGGCCGTAAATTTGTTGGTATTGATCTCGATAAAAAATATTTGGATTTATCAGTAAAAAGATTTGAACATTTATATAATAATCTGCACATATGAAAGAGGGGAAGAAAGCTAAAAGAAATATTTATAGCCACTCAGTAGATTTATCAATTTTGAATATTAAAAATCAGCCTAGAGAAAAGTTTAGGAAATTATTGGAAGAAATAAGTTATAAGGGCTACGAGGTCGAACGGTTATCTGACGGAAGGAAAATAGTAATCACAAAACCGGGTGGGAAATTTGTTTTTGGTACAGTAAAGAGGGAGGATTTTATGGTTTGGGTTTACGACGAGAAAGATAACAGCTTATGGCTGATTTCCCATAAGAATATTTTTGAGGACTTAGAGGTAAAAGGAGAAAAAGACAAGAGAGCCACTTTGAAAATTATCAATGCGCTTGAAAAAGTTTTCAACGGAGAGGAGTCAGATGAAATATTGAAAGAGGAGAATTTAGATAACCCGATTGGTGAAAATCCGGAATTATTAATGAAGGCTTATAAATGGATTTGGGGGCAGGAAGACTGCAATTATCCAACAGGTGAAGGACGCGAAATGTCAATGAAAATTATCAGAGAATTGAAGAAAAAATTAATTTAATAAGTTTTAATAAAAAACCAGCCGATATCACCGGCTGGTTTTTTATTGAGATTGATTTTTAATATAAAAAGAGTTAGGATTAAGTTTAAACACGGCGCAAAC
>CAYZNO010000009.1:5871-13353 GCA_964479685.1 uncultured Gammaproteobacteria bacterium | reverse complement strand
TGGAATATTGACGACACCGCCGCGGAGCATATTTACGATGGCTCCATTATTCAAAAAAATGGCGATGAGATTTACGACGGTATCAAAATCCTTGCTCCCACCGGCACCGCCGTGCAATTCATACAAAATGGCGCGGTGTTGTCAGATGACTGGTGGAACTATTCTGAAGGCGGAACACACAACGGAACAGGCAATGCGTCCGTTTTAACAGACACCACAAAATCTTGGACACCTGACCAATGGATAGGTTACAGAATAAGGAACATCACTGACGGGTCTTTTGCCACCATCACCGATAACGATGCCACGACCATCACCGGAACGCTTGAAGGCGGGACGGATAATGATTGGGATGGGTCGGACGCGTATGTCATCGTGGACGGATTGAACAGCGATGCTTCGAACGGCGTTTCGCACAACTTCATGTTGAAGGTGCGAACGGGCGGGGCAGACATAGACGGCCGCCGCCTTGTCGCCACCAGCCGTGAGTGGGGAAGAACATTCTTGGAATTCAAGGTGAACGGCACCACGCGCGGCATTAACGTGGTCGCTCTTGCAGCTGCTTCCGACCTCAACAACACCACCACCTCAACGACCGTTTCCGGCTATAACGATGTGGTCAACGACCGCACGACCTCCTCGGCTACGGTGGACGGCGTCAATTCGCTGGGCGCGACCACGCTCAATGTGTCCTCTGGCGCGGCATTCAGCATCGGCCAGTTCATCGCCATAAACGACGGCGCCAATATTGGCGAATATCAGATCACGAATATTGTCACGAATGCGCTCACCATTACGCCCGGCCTTGATAAGGCGACGGCGGGGGGTGAAACCATCTACAACATCAACTATGGCTTTGAGGCCATTGATGTAAACAGCGACACGACCAACGAGAACTTCTACACGAAGTGGAATCGCGGCTCTCGCACGATCAATCAGTTTTATGAGCGCATGAAATACATCAGTCGGGACGCTCCGTACACTACGCTTGTCCCGGCTAAACGCATCTTCGGCTTGAGCGGCGAATTGTTCCGGGGTATCACGCACCAAGTAGCGCTTACAACCCCACGAACAGGTTCATTCTATGCATCAGAAGCAGTGTCATGGGGCTCTGGCGCAACCGCAGGAACCGGGCGGATGTTTGCAATAGACAGCGTCGGGACAGGAACAAAGATGTGGATACAGCTTCTCACGGGCGTTGCGCCTTCGGCTAGCGTAACAATCACGGGCGCAATTTCAGCTGCCACCGCCACCAATACCGGCACACCGACAGAGCGCACCATCTCCACGCCATTCGTCGGGGTCTCTACCGGTTCTGCCATCATCGGCGCGTACGGTTTTGGCGTTGAAGCCGCTGACCTAACCCAAAATGACAAGGTGTTTGACCTTAACAACACCCAATACTCGCCTCCTAACATCGTCACCTTTACGGTTTCCGGCATCGTTTCAGGCGAGGATAGAGTGCTCGTCGCGCCAAAGGGTTTTCGCTTCGCGTATGACAACGAAGCAAGCGGTCCATTCACTGTTGGAGAAACTCTTACCTTCACGTCTCCTGCGGGCACCGCAAAGCTTGCCGAGCTATACGACAACGGCAACACCGGATTTATGTACATCGGCGAGATGTTGACCGGATCCACTCCGCAAGATAATTCAGGTATCGCCGGAGCAACCGCAACAGCTAATGTAAACGGCGCCGTAACAGTTGATATTGACTTGAGGCAGATGAATTTAAACGGAGCGTTAACCGGTGCCTCTGTCACATCGGTTGTGGTGAATGGTTCTATTCCGGCAGATACGCCAAGCTCGGGCACCATTCGTATCAAGCGAAATGATGGGCAATACACGCGACATCCATATACTTCATGGAACGGCTCTACCTTCACGATTTCCTCCACCGACTTCTCGGGAAACCAGGCGGCGAATGGCAATAATGTCTTTTTGAGCTACATAGACAAGCTGGCTGACGCGACAACAGCCACCTTTCAGGGGATCTATAGCGCGGACAGAAACCTATTCATCCGCGTCCGTGATGCCGGCACCGCAGGCGATACAGTCCCAATCAAGACCTTTGAGACCACGGGTACGCTTGGCTCCTCTGGCGGTTCAACCACTGCCATCAGAACATCGGATGCGTAGTAGATAACTCAAATGTAAAATTATAATTTAAAAATATGAATTCTACACCACAAGAAAAAGTAGTAAAATGTAAAAATGACATATGCGGTCTGCATTTTGGTTACTCGGAAAACAAGACAAGGTGCCCATTTTGCCACACTGAATACAATAAAGTTGAAGAAAAAACTAAAAGCCCTTTGACTTCCTTCAATAAAACTCAGGATAAACCGCTCGGGGCAGGGAAAAAAATAGCCGCAAAAACCCAAAAAGTGTCTTTTAAAATATGGGGGAAGAGTTAGTAAAAATGTAAAAATCAAAATGACAATTCAAAACTAAAAATTTTACATTTTACATTGTAATTTTACATTTTGATATTTGCATTTTGATTTAATTATCATGAATGCCGTTAGAGACACAACGAACAAGTATATAAGAAAAACGGTGGTCTGAGTATCTTTGGTGGGAATAAATAAATTAATTAGACAAGGTTGCGACCCAGTCGCAACCTGTCTCTAATGGGATGAAACTCCAAGAATTCGTTAATAAACTTTCAAATCTGCTCGCGAGCGGGGCTGGGGAAGCGGAAGTGAAAATAGACGGCAAGAGCGTGGGCACTGTTGTCCTTGACGAGAAGGACGGCGTGAAGACCATAGTCATTACTGGTAGCCTGGAAAAGGTAGAATAAAACCATACTAAAGCGCGGAATGGTACAAGCCCCCAATTATATAATCACGGGGGATTTGTTTTTTCCGGGCGATGATAGCGGTATTTTTGGTAAAACGCTTCAAGTTTGAAATCTTTAGGGGTTTTAAGTTGTCGTTTTGACTTGAACTTTTGAATTATAAATTACTTTTATGACTTCTTGCTTACACTTATGACTTTTAAATTTTAACTTATGAATTCTACACCACAAGAAAAAGTAGTAAAATGTAAAAATGAAAAATGCGGTCTGCATTTTATGTATACCGAAAAAAGTATCAAATGTCCGTTTTGTCATACCAAATATGGTGAAGTTAAGAAGGAAGAAAATATGGACAAAAAAAGGGGCAACAAACCCCGTTAGAAGCAAGACGCCGACGGCGTTTGCCGGCTTGGCGGACTTCTAACTGAGTTGAATTATATAAAATCTTTGCAGGACAGTTAAAATTAGGTAATATAGATACACTATGGCAAAAATAAGAGATTTTGCGTTTACAGAAGGAACCGTCCCCGCCACAACCTGGAGTGCCCTTATGCCCACGCATCAGAGCGGAGATGTGTTGATTGCGATGGTTACGGTAACTGCGACTCTTGCCTGGACCAATCCGGACGGATGGAACGTTCTGCAGGCGCAAGTGGATGGTTCCGGTCATCGTATGGCTTTCTACTACATGGTGGCCGACAGCTCTTCCGAAACCCTCACCATCGGCACGCTGTCGTCGGCAACAGCCTACACAACAACAGTTATCTCTATTATTGGTGCGAAGACTAGTGATGTGATTGAAGCAACTGCCACCAGAACCGCAGACGATAACGTTACTCCATTTGCGGGGGTAGCAGTTGAGACTTTTGAAAACAATTGTCTAATACTCACTTTCCTGGCAGCGGATACCGGGCTCGGACCACTTCATACCCCGGGTTGGATCGGAATATTTAATGGAGACTCAGGAGGAAGCTGTGGAGTAAGCGCTTATACCTACCAGCGCACCGCCGGAACTGTTCCCGCCATGAACTGGTGGGGACAGACCAACGACAACACCATGGCTTTCACAGTCGCCATCAACGATGAAGGCGGCGCAGGCGCTGAAACTTATGTCCCTCCTTATATACAACCGGGAGATTCGCCAGGAGAAATGCTGGAAATGGGTTACTGGATTACCGGTGCAGGCGCCAATGCCTGGGGAAATACATATCCAACATCCCTAACTATCACCACTGTAGGCTCAAAAACAGCGGTTTTTGATGCTGGGGCAGTACAAGCAGATACAGGAGTTAACCCATATAACGCATCTTTATCCCACTCACCTGCTCAATACTCCACTGGTGCGTCTATTGGTATGACTCAAATAAATTTCGGCTCTATCATTGGCACCCCACACGACTTAACAGGAAAACTCCTAGCTACTTCCTATCTGTTTGCGACCCCCCGTGACTATGTTGATTTGTCAACAGCTAGCGACGTAGGGGGCGCGGGAATTCTTTTGATGGTACGGGACGGATCTGCCTACCATGCCTGGACGATAGGAGCCAAAAGATCGGCTACCACCATTGCGGACAGCCGTAATTACGCCGTTGTCCAAGTCGACCAGTCCACTGACACAAGATATGCCAACGCCCCAACGGTAAACAATTCACAAATTGACGGGCTGGTGGTGGGAGCACAAGGTGTATATGGTGCCAGTTTAATCTACTTTTCTTGTTTCTTTCTTCTGGATGAAGTAACTCTGGTTGGCGGGTCAGAAGCCAATCCAATAACTTTTGATACTATGGAGTCTACCTTAAATACTTGTATCGGTAGATTCCCAGTTATGCTACGATCAGGATCGGCTGCGACATTCCTCGCGCCTATCAAGATCGGAGGCGCCGACCCCGTGCATATCACAGTCAACTTGCGTACCCTACAATATCGTACCCAAGCCGACAAAGTAAATTATTTCGACTGGCATGTCGACGATAACCGCTGCGGATTTGAGTTTGACGGGCAGGCAGGCGATATCATTCATTTCACCAACTGCGTGTTTACTGCAAGCTCTCCGCAATACTGGAGATTCAGTTCCGACTTCTCTGCTTCCTGTAACCACAACTTTTCAGGAACAACAGTTGTCAATATGACGGTTACGCTACGCTCCACCGTTACTCTTGACCACACCACTTTTATCGACTGTCCCACATTTACTCAAAATGCAGGTGTTCTCACCAACTGCACTTTTGACAATACCAAGGTTACTTCAGCTTCTCCTGCCGGTGCGGCATTAATATCAAATTCAACATTTACTTCAGGTGGAACAGGTCACGCCATAGAAATCGGTGGCACGGCGGCTAGCATGACGCTCACTGGTGTAGAGTTCACCGGCTATGCCGCTTCCGATGGCTCAACCGGCAACGAGGCGATCTATGTGAATATCGCATCGGGCTCAATGACAATTTCAATTACAGGTGGCGGTTCTATACCATCCATTAGAACAGCCGGGGCGACAGTCACGGTGCAAAATTCCGTTACCGTAAAAGTAACCGCCAAAGACGCCACCACGCTTGCGGCGATTAATGCTGCGCGAGTGCTTATGGAAGCGAATTTAGTAGCTACCGGCACGCATACCGGCGCTAATAACGCCTCAACACTGACCGACTCTTCTAAGTCATTCACGACAAACGAGTTGGTGAACTACAGAATATACAATACGACCGACGGCAGCGACGGCCTCATCACGGCCAACGACGCGACTATGGTAACGGCGACGCTCTATGGCGGCACGGATAACGACTGGGATACCTCCGATGCGTATATCATTGTTGCAAAGCCCGCGCTCAATCCGGTGTCTATAGTAAGATCTGACGCTACTGCCACGGTGACACACCGCAATCATGGTCTTTCTAATGGCGCATCGGTTGTTATACGGGGGGCAACACAAGATGAATATAATGGCATTTACACGATATTCAATGTTTCCACTAACACGTATGATTACACTGTATCAGGAAGCCCGGCAACACCCGCTACAGGTTCACCAACCTCAACCGCGGTTATTTTGAGCGGCACCACAAACGCGTCGGGTATTCTGCAAACTACCGCGTTCAACTATAAGATTAACCAGCCGGTGACAGGAAAGGTTCGAAAGGCGACCAGCGGCACAAAGTACAAAACCGGAACGATTGTTGGTACAATTGCTAGCGCGGGACTAGACACAACAATTCTTTTAATTGCGGATGAGTAACATAACAAGATATGGCTATTTCAGTAAATTGGCCCACAAAAGTCATAAATGTGCCAAAAGCGGATATGACGCTTGTTTCGTCAACGCCCTATGAGATACGCGAATTAAACATCAATACGTTCCGGCTTGCCCTGAAGGACTTGGAAGATGACGAGCAGGGACAGCCCTGGCCGACAACCCACAATCATAACACCGCTGTTACAGTCGGAGGAGTGACGCTTGCCAGAGTGGTTGAAATTATCAACGGCTATACGGTCACGTTTGAGAATGGAAATTATGCCGTAAATCTTATCGGCGCTAATTCTAACATTTCAGATGTAGTGAATCTAAACTCCGTTCAAGTTCGCGCGGCTAACAGCGCGGGACTTACGGACCTTCGCCTGGCAAATGTCATATGGGATGAACCGATCGCAGGCCACCTGACCGCGGGAACAACCGGCAAAGCCCTGTCGGACGCGGGCGGATCCGGCAATCCGTGGAGCACTCCGATTACCGGCAATACAGAGGCAGGGACATTTGGTGAATTAGTCGCAAAAAAGCTTTTGACTGTAGCTAAGTTTTTGGGACTTAAATAGGTGTTAATTTTAATATTATGAAAATAGATGATCTTATCCAACTGCTTAATAATAGGTTAAGAGAGTTTCAACTTTCCAGAGATTACGCCAGGATGAGCGGCAATTTAGAAAGAATGAATAATGCCGATAAGGAAATTACTGATTTAGAAGATACTTTGTATAAATTAAACTTACTGGTGGACACATCTAAGTCGGCAGCTGTCAAAGAGGCAACTCTTGCGGAAGTTATAACCGATGGTTCGGTCGCGGTTTTAGGTGAATACGATATTTCTTCTTACGCCACCGACCCTTTGCACGAAAAGAAAATAATGAATATTTTGAGCAAGATGGGGGTAATGGACACGGCTGAAAAAATTGATAATTATATCAAGGGAAAATATTTAAGCAGCCCGGTTACCGGAGAGATGATTATGAATGCCGCTTCCGCTTATAGCGTGGATGCCCGGTTGATGATGGCTATAATGGAACAGGACTCGGGCTTTGCTACTGCCGGCAAGGCGGTAAGGACTCTAAATCCAGGCAATGTAGGGAATAATGATAGTGGCGACCTGAGGTATTATGATTCTTGGCAAGAAGGCGTGACAGCAGTAGCGGAATGGCTAAATAGACACCGAGGGTCAACAATTATTTCCGAAATTCCTAAAGAAACTGCGGACTCCTTATCCGCCACAACTTCACAGAGCGAAGACACGACTTCAACATCCCCAATCACAACATCAACAAACACCTCAACGCCGATAATTACTACTACGACCACAACTACTATTACTAATATACCGACGACTGCCACATCCACACCAACTCCGGAACCTGAACCCGAACCTGAACCAACTCCGGAACCTGAACCCGAACCTGAACCAACTCCGGAACCTGAACCCGAA
>CAYZNO010000009.1:0-5771 GCA_964479685.1 uncultured Gammaproteobacteria bacterium | reverse complement strand
CCTGAACCAACTCCGGAACCTGAACCCGAGAGTGATCAGTCATTAACTGAAACCATTAATACTCCAATAACTGATTAACCACCATGGAAAATTTTAAAAAAAACATAGAAAAATTTCTTCCATTCTTGGAAGATCTGCGCGGACGATTGTATTATGGGGTAATTTTATTCGCCATATTCTTTTCGGGCGGCTTTCTCTCTGCCGGAATAATTCTAAAAAAAATATTAAAACTTGTTCATATAGACCAGGTTGTAATCGCCACTTCTTCACCGTTTCAATTTACCGATATAGCGATGGATGTTGGGTTTTTTCTCGCGCTTATGGTTTCTGCCCCATACATAATTTATAGCCTTTATATCTTTATTTTACCCGCATTAACTAGAAGCGAGAAAATAAAACTTTTTAAATCTATTCCTCTAAGCGTTGGATTATTCATTGTTGGTTTTTTTTATGGGGTCTTTATTCTTTACCATGCCTTAGGATTATTAGCTTCAATCAACATCAGATTGGGGATCGCTAATTTTTGGAACATTGGTCAATTTCTATCACAAATGCTTATTACCTCCGCTTTGTTGGGACTAGTTTTTGAGCTTCCTCTCCTCCTTTCTCTACTTATAAAACTAGGGGTAACTTCACCCCAATCCCTCAAAAACAATAGACGTGTCGCTTATTTTTTAACCATTTGTCTAACCGCTTTACTTCCGCCAACCGATGGTATATCATTAATAATGATGGCACTACCACTTGTGCTATTATATGAGGGGACAATTTTATTAAATAATAAAAAATGTTATGCGCTGGTGGCCACTTTACCTACATCAACCGATGGCGCATAATTAATTAAACATAATTAATTAAATAACAAAAAAATACTATATGTTTGGATTAGGAACTAGAGAAATAATTATTTTGGCCGTTATTCTCGTTTTGCTTTTTGGCGCAAAGAAGATCCCAGAACTTGCTCGCGGTATTGGGGAGGCCTTCAGACACATTAAGAATGGTTTTTCTGACGAAAAAGACAAGACGGACAAAAAAAATTAAAAAGGTCGATTTTATTAATTAAATAATAAAAAAATACTATATGTTTGGATTAGGAGTTAAAGAACTACTCATTGTGGCAGGTATCCTCGTTTTGCTTTTTGGTTCAAAAAAGATCGCGGACCTTGCTCGCAATGTCGCGGAGGCTGTCAAAATCCTCAGAGGCAGTTTTTCTGACGAAAAAGACAAGACGGACAAAAAAAATTAAAGGGTTCGTTAATTAGAGGATGTCAATATTATCATCATTATTATTAAATAATAAAATTTTATGTTTGGATTAGGAGCTAGAGAACTAATTATTGTGGCCGCTATCCTCGTTTTGCTTTTTGGTTCAAAAAAGATCGCGGACCTTGCTCGCAGTGTCGCGGAGGCTGTTAAAATCCTCAGAGGCAGTTTTTCTGACGAAAAAGACAAAACGGACAAAAAAAATTAAACCGCGCGACCATTTGTTAGCTGAAATATGAAAAATTGGAAACGTATCTTTTTGGTATGCTTTGTTTTGATTGGGGGCACGGCATTTTTTGGTTATTGGATACTCAGTCAACTTAATAACGCGCTTGAAGATTTAAGCGCTACAAGTTTTGCAATCGCAAAAATATCACCAATTCGTCTTTCTAACAAAACAGATAATAAAGAGCAAATCACAATCTCTGCCCCAGAAACTCCAGAACCAGAAATCTCGGAGACCCCGAAGGTCATACCAAATTCAACAACACCGGCTGATTTGAATCTGTCTTTAATTATTCCAAATGAAGTTTATATTGGATGCGCATACCAACTTTCCTTCCAATCATCAACAACAATAAGTTCATTGGAAGCCACTCTCGTTGATGCCGGCGCGAGAGAAATCATTGAACCAAATTCAAGCGGTTTGGCGAGGGAAAACAAAATAGAATCAAATTCTCAAAGTTTAAATTGGGAGGTGGGAATGGTTTGGCCGGGTGAATATTACATCAAAGTATTAAACGTTAATGATGTTAGCTTAGAAAATCGCAGTAAAGTTTTTATGATAAGCCAAATGCCAAAAGATATAAGCGCCGACGAAAAAGAAAGAATTTGCAAGGAATCAGGCGGTTCTTTTTATTAATTAGGTAAGTTATAATTTAATCGTTGGAAAAGCCGCAAGCCGCGATCTTTTATTCATCATTTAAGGATATGCGAATAATAATTTTTATCATAATAACAGCTTTAATGGTTACGGGTTTAACTTATATTTTATGGGGCGGGGAGAAAAACGAGCCCCCGCAAGTTTTTACCCAGCCGGAAACAACGCCTATGCAAGAAGATGTAATTTCTCAAAAACTAAAAATGGGTCCGCCGGAGGCAATGATGCTTGAACCGGGAAAAAATTATGTGGCGATTTTGAAAACCACTGTCGGAAATATAGAAATCAAACTTTACGGAGACAAGGTTCCGGCAACAGTAAATAATTTTGTGTATCTTGCCAAAGCCGAATTTTACAACGATACGGTTTTTCACCGCGTCTATAAGGGCTTTATGATTCAAGGCGGAGACCCGAAGGGCGACGGGACCGGCGGACCAAATTACCGCTTTGCCGATGAACCGTTTGAAGGCGAATATAAGCGCGGAATCGTGGCAATGGCAAATGCCGGACCGGATACAAATGGAAGCCAATTTTTTATAATGCATAACGATTATCCTCTGCCTCCTAATTATGTAATTTTTGGCGAGGTAATAAACGGGATGGATGTTGTGGATACAATAGCCGAAGCGCCGGTGCGCGAAAGCCCAACCGGAGAAATGTCCCGCCCGATAGAGCCGGTCGTCGTCCAAACGGTTGATATAATAATTGAAGAATAAAATAACCCAAAAACCGCGCGGAACTTTCCGAGCGGTTTTTTATAATCACGCCACCAGGTATCACGCCATATGACCGCGGTGTGCCGCAAAGACCACGGCGGGATACCTGGTGGCCTAAAGTTTATTCGCCAATTGACAATCCGCCATCAATTTGTTATGGTGATATGAACAGTTCTTAAACAAAAAAACCGGCCTTCGCCAATGCTACGGCGGGCAAAGGGAGGAAAAAATGATCGGAATAATCTTTTCGGTTCTTGTTAATCTCTATTTTAACCTTATTCACAAAGATAGCGTATCCGACTCTTTTCTTTATACCATGCAATTTTTGGTAAGTTTCTATGTATTTTGTCTGATAGCCGGCGCCGCCGCGCGTTCAATTGCATCCCGCGGAGAAGCGGAACGTAAAGCCATTAATTCGCTGCTTTATACTGTCGGTCGTTCGTGGAGTTCCAGCATTCTCGTCCAGTCCTGGCGGAATTTTTTTGCCGTCAACATGCTCTATATCGGAGCGTCTTCCTTGCTTCTTGGCTCCGGAAAATTCGGAACAACCTTGATGGATTTCAATCCTTGGATGTTTTTCGGAGGATTGATGATGCTCGCGTTTGCAACCATGACGCAAAACATCCTTATCCGCGAATATACGGACGATTGCGAAAGGAAAAATCCCAGAACCAAAAACAAAGATTAACACATATTGCTCTGCCTCAAGGCGGAGCTTTTTTATTTACCCTCCTGAATTTTTCGAAAAAAATTTTGGCGGGTTTGACAAAACCGCATTTTGCGGATAAAATAAGATAATCCAATTTATTTTTATATTTTTAATATGTCTTTATCCATCGGAATCGTCGGCTTGCCAAATGTGGGGAAATCCACGCTTTTCAAAGCTATAACGAAAAAACAAGTTGATTGCCAAAATTATCCTTTCTGCACCATTGACCCAAACATCGGCGTTGTTGCCGTGCCTGACGAACGAGTGGACGCGCTGGCAGAGCTCGCGAAATCCGCGAAAAAAATCTTTGCCACCATTGAATTTGTGGATATTGCCGGACTTGTTGCCGGAGCGCACAAAGGCGAGGGCTTGGGAAATAAATTTCTGACCAACATCCGCGAAACCGACGCGATTATTTATGTTTTGCGCGCGTTTCAAAATGATAAAATCGTAAATACTGAAAAATCCGTTGACCCCCTGCGCGACAAAGAAATTTTGGATACGGAACTAATATTGAAGGACTTGGAAACAGCGGATAAACGTCTTGATGGATTGAATCGCGAAGCCAAAGCCGGAAAAAAAGAAACCTTAAAAGAACTTGAAATTGTAAAAAAAGTAAAAGAACTTTTGGAAAAGGGCGCGGTGCTCTCCGAGCAGGAATGGAATGAAGATGAAGAAAAAACGCTAAAATCTTTTCAGCTTCTTACAATGAAGCCAAGAATTTATCTTTTGAACGGCTCCCCTGCCGAAGCCGAACCTTTTGTAAAATCTTTTGCAGACAAAAACTGGCCGCATTTAATTTTTGATGTGGTTGCTGAAGCCGAAACCGCCGAAATGAGCAAGGAAGAACGCGTTGAAATCGGACTTCCTGCCGACTCCCAGCTTGATTTGCTTATCAAACAGTCATACAAACTCTTGGACTTAATCACGTTTTTAACCACCGGTCCGGATGAAACAAGGGCCTGGACCATAAAACGCGGTTGGAAATCTCCGCAAGCCGCCGGAGTTATCCACACGGATTTTGAAGCCCATTTTATCCGCGCCGAAGTAATAAATTGGAAAGATTTAATTGACTGTGGCGGATATGGCATTGCTCGTGAAAAAGGGCTTTTGCGGACAGAGGGTAAAGAATATGTGGTGAAAGATGGGGATGTGATAGAAATAAGACACGATGCGTAACGAAATTTCCAATTCCTAATATCTAATTTCTAAAAACGACATATACCATTTCAACCTCCAAACTTAAATCCAAAAATGAACGTTCGTTGAACGTTCATTTTTATTTCACGTTATATACTTACCCGAGACGACCGCATCAGAATAGTATACAATATAAAATTCCAAAAACCATTTAACACTAAAATGCTCGTTCGAGCATTTTAGTGTTTTTTATAGATATTTTCTCCCCTTCAATTTCTCCGGCAAGTAATCTTGCGCGACGGGTTCTTTGAAATCCGGATTATACTTATAATCTTTTCCATAGCCCAAATTTTTCATCAAATCCGTCGGGGCATTGCGGAGGTGAAGCGGGACCGGCTCGTTTGGCAAATTTTGTATATCTTTTTGAACCTGGCTGTAAGCGGTGTAAATTTTATTGGATTTTGGCGCTTTGGCAAGATATACCGTGGCGTGCGCGAGCGCCAAGTTGCATTCCGGCATCCCAAGAAAATGAGCTGTTTGATAGGCGGCAACGGCAATCAATAACGCTTTCGGGTCGGTCAAACCAACATCTTCGGAAGCAAAGCGGATTAACCTGCGGGCGACATAAAGCGGGTCTTCCCCGGCTTCCAGCATCCGCCCAAGCCAATAAAGCGACGCGTCCGCGTCCGACCCGCGAAGACATTTATGAAGCGCGGAAATAATATTATAATGTTCCTCGCCGTTTTTATCATAAAAAAGATGGGATTTTTGGAGTGATTCTTTCACATCTTCAATTTCTATTTTCCCAAACTTTGGGCCACCGACTACCGGGGGGACGGTCCCCCCGATGGGGGACCGTCCCCCTTTAGTATTTTTCACCGCCAATTCAAGCGCATTCAATGCCGTGCGCGCGTCGCCACCCGAAGCGCTTGATAAAAATTCCAACACTTCATCCGAAATTTCCACGCAATAATTCCCAAGTCCCCTTTCTTTATCTTTTAAAGCGGATTTTAAAATTCCAAAAATTTCTTTATCATCAAGATGCTTCAGCACAAAAACCCGC
>CAYZNO010000008.1:12164-13444 GCA_964479685.1 uncultured Gammaproteobacteria bacterium | reverse complement strand
TACCCCGGACAAGATTGTCCCAGTAGGTGTCCGAACCTTCGCGCGGAACTTCACGAACCCGACCGTCCTTGCCGTTTCCCATTTCTTCCTCCCTTGCGGTTCTCGGAAAACCGCGTTATAATAAACAAAATAAAGGATAATTTAACTTTTGTCAAGTATGGAGAGATTCTACTCAATAGTTTTTATCATAATTTTAGCCATGGCCGGCGTGATGAGATTTAATCAGTACATGCAAGCGCACGGCGAAGTGGAAATTGGCGGAGAAACGATTAAGGTCGAAATTGCCAACGATCCGGCGGAAATGGTTAAGGGTCTCTCGGGCCGGGATATCTTGGATGAAAACCGCGGGATGCTTTTTGTTTACGCCGAACCAGGCCAGACAGCTTTTTGGATGAAGGATATGAAATTCCCACTTGACATTATTTGGATTGAAAATGGGGAAATTGTCGATATTGCTGCTAACTTGCCGCCGCTTGCCGGAGACTATGTTTCGACTTATGAGCCGCGGGTTCCGGCAAGTTATGTCCTTGAAGTTAACGCCGGTTTTGCCGCCGAACACGGGGTAAAAATCGGCGATAAAATAGATATTAAAATTTAAAATAAAAAATATGCGCAATTATTTAAAGCCGGTAGGTCCGGACCAAAGCCAGATAGGCAGAATAGAGGATTTAATGGCTACTCCAACAAGAGAAGTCAGAAAAGTCGGCGAAAGGGCCGTTGCCATTGATCCTTGGGGAAAAATTGAAGCAGATTGGATTATTGAGCGATTTAATCCGGAAACCGGCGCGGCGACAGTAAGCAGGGCCGATACACGCGGCAGAATTATAAGAAGGGAGATTCCTCGAGATGAATACCTGAATATGAATTTTCCTCGGAGCGATGAGATGTTTTATACGCTCGAGGACGAGAGAAAAAAAATTCCAAATGAAGCGGTTTCCAGCGGATCGCCAAGAAGAGTCATTGAGAAAGAGCAGGAATATCTTCTTGGGGTTATAAATGCTTTCGCGAAGGGGGACATGAAAACTGTCCGGGAGCATTTTATCAGCCGAGCCAAAAAACTTAAAAAGCGGTATAAAGAAGATGAGGTTCAAAGAGAGAGGGCCCTGGAAGAGATGGAAAAAATTGAGAAACTTTTGGTAAAATTGGAACAACATCGTCTTTACTCCAGAGGATCAGATCGAGATGCGGATGAATTGGCTATAATACACGCTAAGGAAGATTTGCGGGGCGCTAAAATGAGGTTTGAAGACGCTAATCGCCGGCTTGGCGCAGGACATTTT
>CAYZNO010000008.1:7437-12064 GCA_964479685.1 uncultured Gammaproteobacteria bacterium | reverse complement strand
GGGCGCTAAAATGAGGTTTGAAGACGCTAATCGCCGGCTTGGCGCAGGACATTTTGATCTGGAAAGATTATTAGAGTTTATATCTACACTTGATCAGGAAATAGAAAAACGCGGTAGGCGGGAGGCGGCCTAGAATTGACAGATTTTTTGTGTAGTGGTTTAATTGGTAAATATTATTTTAATACTTAAAAGAATATTATGATTGCAGTAATTAAAACGGGCGGAAAACAGTATAGGGTAAAAGAAGGGGAAATTTTAAAAATTGAAAAAATCGTCGGGAATGCCGGCGATAAAATTGATTTTGAGGTTTTGCTTCTTTCCGATGAAGAAGGCAAGGATGCTAAAATTGGGAAGCCGTTTGTCGATGGCGCGAAAGTCAGCGGAGAGATTTTGGAACAGGGACGGGCGAGAAAGGTCAATGTTATCAAATATAAGCCAAAAGTCCGTTACCGCAGAAAAGCCGGGCACAGGCAGATGTACACGAAAGTGAAGATCGCGAGTGTAAAGTAACGAGTAAACATGAAGTAAAATCCGCCTTATGGGCGGATTTTTTGTATCCTTTTTTGGTTGACTTTTTTTATATTTCTTTTCTTCCCTTGAGGGCGTCTGAAACCGTTACTTCGTCGGCGTATTCAATGTCTGATCCCATAGGCAGGCCGCGGGCTAGCCGGGTGATTTTTATCGGTTTGCCGAAAGATTTAATAAGTTTGGTAAGATAGAGCATCGTGGTCTCGCCTTCAAGGTCAGGATTTAAGGCGAGGATAATTTCTTTTATCGCGCTGTTGGAATTTTTGATCCGTTCAACCAGCTCCCTGATTTTCAACTGGTCGGGAGTGATGCCATGCAAGGGATCAAGCACGCCGCCTAAAACATGATAAGTCCCGTGAAAATCATTGGTATTTTCAATGACCGGTAAATCCTGGTGTTCGGCGACGACACATACGGACGAGTGATCGCGTCGGGAATCCGCGCAGATCGGGCAGGGATTTTTTTCGGAAAAATTCTGACAGACATTGCAGGTGGAAACGGCGTTCTTCAAGGCACCCAGAGCCGCGGAAAATTTGGCCGCCTCTTCTTTTGGCTGTTTCAGCAAATAAAAAA
The DNA here is from genome assembly GCA_964479685.1 of uncultured Gammaproteobacteria bacterium. GTDB lineage: Bacteria > Patescibacteriota > Patescibacteriia > XYB2-FULL-38-15 > XYB2-FULL-38-15 > JBGSRW01. Next base: position 10,963 of record CAYZNO010000008.1, on the reverse strand, counting down.
CAAACCGGAGAGCGGTTTTCGGGCCGACGCCGGGAAGACGGGAAAAACAGTCAATTAAATTTTGCAGGACTGGAGGAAATTTTGACATTGTTTACTGCATGGCCGCGCCTTCGTCAAGATGTTTTTCTAAATTTTTGAAACAGACGCGGTTTTCGTCAAAAAATAAATTTATAACTCCGGTCGGACCGTTTCTATGTTTGGCTATATGGATTTCGGCGATGTTCCTTTCTTCCGGTGTTACCTCGCGGAAGTTACGGTCCGTGGCTTCGCGGTAGATGAACACGACCACGTCGGCGTCCTGTTCGATGGAGCCCGATTCGCGCAAATCGGCCAGTTTCGGGATGGCTGGCGAGCGCGATTCCACAGCGCGGGATAATTGAGACAAGGCAAGCACGGGGATATTTAATTCTCTGGCAATCCCTTTTAAGGACCGCGTGATTTCGGCAATTTCCTGGACGCGGTTGTCGGTTTTCTGAGAGCGCGATTCCATAAGTTGCAGATAGTCGATTACCAAGAGACCCAAACCCTGTTCAATTTGGAGTCGGCGGGCCTTGGTTCTTATTTCCATGATATTGGAAGTCGCGGAATCGTCAATATAAATTGGGGCCTCGGAAAGAATTCCCATGGCGTGGCCGATGCGCGGAAAATCGTCGTCTTCGTCGCGGTCGGAAAGCCGGCCGGTGCGCATTTTCCAGAGATCGACTCCGGCTTCGGCGCAAAGCAGGCGATCGACCAATTGTTCTTTGGACATTTCCAGGCTGAAAATGCCGACCGGAACTTTGGCGCGGGTTGCGGCATAGCGGGCAACATCAAGAGCCAGCGAGGTTTTGCCGACCGAAGGGCGGGCGGCCAAAATTACCAAGTCAGATTTTTGCAGGCCGGCCAGTATATTGTCGAGGTCGGAAAATCCGGTCGTGAGGCCGCGCAATTTTCCTTTTTCGCGATGTAATTCGTCGATGCGGTCAAAAGCCTCGGTTAAGATGCTTTTGATCGGTACGAAAATTTGTTTAAGATATTTTTGGGAAACGGAGAAAAGTTTTTGTTCGGCTTTGTCGAGAAGACTGTCTACCTCGTCTTCCTCGTTATAGCCAAGGGCGGTGATTTCTCCGGCAGCAACCAAAAGTCGGCGCAAAGTCGCTTTTTTCTGGACAATATTGGCGTAATGGACGACGTGCGAGGCTGTCGGAACAGAATTGGCGAGCGTCATCAGATAACTTCTCCCGCCAATTTCTTCCAGTTTTCCGGTCTCCTGAAGTTTAGTTGATAAACTTAAAATATCGATCGGTTCGTGGCGGCTAAACAAGTCAAGGATAGCGGTATAGATTATCGCGTGGTTTTCTTTATAAAAATCCTCGGTCCGGACAAGATCGGCAACGCGGATTATGGCGTCTTTATCGATCAGAAGCGAACCTAAAAGAGATTGTTCTGCTTCTATGTTTTGTGGAGTAATCTTTTCGTTTGCCATATTATGAGAGCTGAGATTTGAGAATTGAGAATAGAGTTAGTTTGTTGGATTATCTTATCGCAAAGTCGTTTTAAAAGCAAGGGTTTATTTCCACATATTGTCCACGGCGGACAAACCCAAAATCCAAAGCTCAAATGTCAAACAAAATCCCAAATCCCAATGTCAAAATTTGAATTTTTGATTTTAGTCATTGATTTGGAATTTTGATTTTGACATTTGGATTTATTCTTTATTTATGTTAAAATAGTATAAATTTAATTAAAATTTTATGAATAAAAGATTTTGGCACGCCGTTGCCATGATGATAGGAATGATTGTAGGAGTGGGCATTTTTGGCGTTCCCTACGCGATTACCAAAGTTGGTTTTGCTCTTGGAGCAATTTATATTCTTATCCTGGGAGGAATTCTGCTGCTAGAGCACCTTCTGTATAGCGAAGTTGTTTTGCGCACCGAAGGCAAACACCGGTTAGTTGGGTATGCCGAAATTTATCTGGGACGAAAAGGAAAATTAATCGCTTCGGCTGCGCAGATTCTTTCTTTTTACGGGGCTTTGATTGCCTATATAATTATCGGAGGCCAATTTTTATATTCTATTCTGCTGCCAGTCTTCGGCGGAAACCTTTTAATCTATCAGTTAGCCTTTTTTATCTTAATGTCTCTTGCAGTACTGATCGGTTTGCGTCTTGTTGCTTCGATTGAATTTCTAATGACAATTCTTTTACTTGTTGTGATTACGATTATTGTGGTTTTCGGTTTGCCGTATGTTTGGTATCCGAATCTTTACGTGATGAATCTTAAAGAAGTATTTTTCCCCTATGGCGTGATTCTTTTCGCCTTAGCGGGTGCGGCGGCAGTTCCCGAGATAAGAGAGCTGTTGCGCGGGCAGGAAGAAAAAATAAAAAAGGCTATAACCATTGGCACGGCAGTCCCGATGATTATTACGGCTCTTTTTACTTTTGTGGTTATCGGGATTAGCGGAGCGGCTACTACGCCGGAAGCGATATCCGGTCTTGTCGGGGCTCTGGGAGGGAAAATTATTTTTTTAGGAGCGGTTTTCGGGTTACTCGCGATCGCCACATCCTTTCTTGTACTCGGCCTAAATCTGAAGGAGCTTTTTCACCTTGATTACAAATTGAACAGTTTTTTATCATGGGCTCTGGCTTGCATTTTACCATTTTTAGTTTTTCTTATCGGCCGGCCGGAGTTTATATCCGTTATCGCTTTTACCGGCGCGGTGCTCGGCGGCGTAGAGGGTATTTTGATAATTTTAATTTGGCTTAAGGCCCGCGAAGAAGGAAAACGCAAGCCGGAATACAGCATTTCCGTTTCAAGAATTATTTTGGATTTGGTTGCTTTTATTTTTATCCTCGGTGTTCTTTATAAACTTATTTATCCGGAATTTTAAATGTCGTCCGATTTGAGAAAATATCAGGCCAAGCGGAAGTTTTCAGTCACTTCTGAGCCGGAAGGCAAGGTTAAAATTAAGGGAAAATCAAGATTTGTCGTTCAAGAACACCACGCGAGTCATTTGCATTATGATTTTCGGCTGGAGTTGGACGGCGTTTTAAAATCTTGGGCCGTGCCAAAAGGTCCGCCGGAAGTGGCGGGTGTAAAACGTTTAGCCGTGGCGGTTGAAGATCATCCGGTTGACTACATTGATTTTCATGGTATTATCCCTGAAGGAGAGTACGGGGCCGGTGCGGTGGAAATCTGGGATAACGGCGAATACGTTTTGGAATCCCGCGAGCCTAAAGCGTTAAAATTTGAACTCCGCGGCAAAAAACTAAAAGGTGATTACACTCTGGTTAATTTTAAAGAAAAAAATTGGCTTTTGTATAAATTATGAAAAATTTTATTTTAAGCAATAAAAAATTAGCGTTGGCTTTTTCAGTTTTTCCGTTTTTAATTATTATTGGCGGATTGACTTGCGCGCCGAAAACCGGAACACAAAACGGTCTAGGTTCACTTTCCATAAAAGGCGATGTGTCTAGGGCAATTGAGGAAGCGCAAAAGATATTTTCGGAAAAAGTGTAAAACTTGTTGGATACGCAGATGCAGTAG
>CAYZNO010000008.1:0-7427 GCA_964479685.1 uncultured Gammaproteobacteria bacterium | reverse complement strand
AAAGAGCGGCGGGGTTGAATATGTCTGTCGGGCCGTGTCTGGCCGAAGAAATTATTAATGATTGGGCAGCCGACGTGGCGCATTCTCCGCGTCAGCCAGTTGATGACTTACCAGAAAATCAGTGTCAGTCTTTCCGCAATGGCAAGGTGGGTCATTTCGTGGAACTTGATACCGAGGGAAAATTTTTAAGATCATATTAAAAAACACGGCTTCCCGCCGAGTTTTTTCCAGTTGAAAAGAGTTTAGGATCTTTTTTGTTTTGATAAATCTAAAATTGTTTTTAGGAGCATTGCCACGGTCATAGGTCCAACACCGCCGGGGACCGGAGTGACAAAGCCGGCCTTCGTGGCCACTGATTCAAAATCAATATCACCAATCGTTTTATTGTCATCTAACCGCGTAGTGCCGACGTCAATTAATATTGATCCTGATTTTATCGCGTCGGCCGTGATTATCTTTGGCCGGCCGATGGCTGAAATCACAATATCGGCATCGCTGGTTATCGGCGCTGGGTTTTCCGGAGCAATGACAAAGGCAATCTGATTGTCTTTTTCTAAAATTTTTTGAAGAGGTTTAACGAATGTTTCGCTGTTTGCCAAAATAGCGATTTTTTTATTTACAATTTTTTCGCCCGTCATTTCAATTAGTTTTAAAATTCCTGAAATAATTGGCGGAATAATAGTTGGCTCGTCGTGAAGCAATTTTTCAATATTTTCCGGATGAAAGCCGTCGGCGTCTTTTTTTGGATCAATCGCAGCAATAATTTTACTTTCGTCGTAGCCGCCTGGCAGGGGAAGTTGGACTAAAATGCCGTGGATGTCGGTTCGTGCGTTCAATTCTTCGATTTTAGCAATAATTTTTTCTTCCGGCTCGGTGGCGAAAAATAGATATTTCTCAAAATGAATGCCGGCTTCAGCCGCGGCTTTTTCTTTAAGCCCGACATATAAATGCGAGGCCGGATCAGCCCCAATTAAAATTACCGCCAAGCCGGGAACGATTCCCATTTCAGCGATTTCTTTTTTTATTTCGGCGCGGATTTCCGCGGCGATTTTTTTGCCGTCAATAATTTGCACGGACATTTGATTTTTTTATTTTTAGTGGTAGGCTGAAATCAGGAGGAGAAAAAGATGGAGTGTAGCATTGCCCCGAGAGTAAGAAAGGTGGTACAAAACACCAGGCTCGGCGTGGCTTTCGGCGCAACGGTGATATTCTGTTCAACCGTCTTTCTGGCCGGCATTGTCGCCATCGGAGTCCTGGAAGGAATTCCCAGCCTGCTTTTTGGAGCACGACAGCCCGACTAATTCGGTTAGAGTACTGAGAAGCCCGGATAGATTGGGAATCTCACCACGAGTTCGCGAACGTTTTCGCGGACTTCTTTTTTTACATTTTCGTCGTTAATATTTTTTATAATTTTTACAATCATTTCGCCAACCATTTTCATTTCCTCTTCTTTCATCCCGCGGGTGGTTAAGGCCGGAGTCCCGAGTCGTACGCCGGAAGGATCAGTTGGTTTTCGTGTGTCATAAGGAATCATGTTTTTATTGACATAAATTTCCACGGCGCCAAGCGCGTCTTCAACTTGTTTTCCTCCGAGGCCCGTATCAGCGAGGTCGATCAAGATCAAATGGTTATCCGTGCCGCCGGAAACCAGTTTTAATCCGCCGGCGAGCAATGTGTCTGCTAAAACTTTAGCGTTTTTTACAATTTGTTTTTGATATTCAATAAAATCCGGTTGTAATGCTTCAAGAAAGGCCACGGCCTTGGCAGCGATAATATGTTCAAGCGGGCCGCCCTGCATTCCCGGAAAAACGGCTGAATCAATACGCTGGGCGAGCGTTTTTGGTTTCGTCGGAGTCCCTGCGAAAGCATGGCCAGTCTTTCGACTGGATTCCAGACGATCTTCTGTTTTGCATAAGATTAAAGCGCCGCGCGGGCCGCGGAGAGTTTTGTGAGTCGTAGTCGTTATAACATCGCAAACGGGAATTGGGTCGGAATGAATTTTTGCGGCAACCAGTCCGGCAATGTGGGCAATGTCGGCCATCAGGTACACGCCGACCTCATCGGCGATTTTTCGGAAAGCGGCAAAATCAATTACGCGAGGGTAAGCCGAAGCGCCGGTCAAAATCAGGCGCGGTTTTTCCCGGAGGGCGATTTCTCGGACTTCATCCATATTTATCCGGCCGGTGTTTTTGTCCACGCCGTAAAAAATAACGTTGTAAAATTTTCCGGAAAAATTTACTGGTGAACCGTGGGAAAGATGCCCGCCATGCGCCAAGTTCATGGCTAAAATTTTGTCGCCCGGATTCAAGAGCGCGAGATATGCCGCGGCGTTGGCCTGGCTGCCGGAATGCGGCTGGACATTGGCATGTTCGGCGCCGAAGATTTTTTTCGCGCGATCAATTGCCAGATTTTCCGCGACATCGATAAATTGGTTTCCGCCATAATAGCGTTTGCCCGGATAGCCTTCGGAATATTTATTAGTAAGCGGTGTGCCCATGGCCTCAAGCACCGCGCGGCTGACCAGATTTTCCGAAGCGATCATTTCCAAGCCGGACCGCTGGCGGTTGATTTCGTTTTCAATCGCATCGGCAATTTCCGGATCGAATTTTGATAAAAATGTCATATAAGTATTTTGTCATGCCCGACTTGATCGGGCATCCAGTCAAATTAGATTATTATACAAGTCATCCCAATTGGGATTTTCTTTTTCAATTAGTTCTAGTTTCCATTTTCTATTCCATCTTTTAAGTTGTTTTTTCCCTTTGGATGGCGTTTACGACATCGTAGGTATCCTCGTAATATACCAATTGGTGTACGTCATATTTTTTAGTAAATCCATCTATTAAATTATTTTTATGTCCATAAACTCTACAGATTAAGTCATCTGTTACGCCGATATAGAGTGTGCCATTTCTTCGGCTCGCCATTATATAAACATAATAATTTTTCATAAAACTGGATTCCCGCTTTCGCGGGAATGACAGGCTGAGAGTGTTTTAATTTTAACACCACCATTGACAAAAAGCAAAAAATGTAGGATAATTTTATATTCGCTAAAAATTGGCGATTGGGGTCCGCTTTCGCTAAATCTTTGGCGGGCGAAGAAAGGATAAGGGAGGATGGGATACGAGCACGGTTGGAACACAACGGAGTTTATCGGACTGCTTCTCGCGATTTGCGGCGCGGTGTTCTTCCTTGCCATACTTTTCGATAACGATTGGGGAAAGGTCAAATGGCACGCCTGGGAGAGGTGGGAGCAGTGCGTTTTTACGGTGGGCATTCCCGCCGCGCTTCTCGGTATGTTTCTTGTCGTCTGCGGTTGCGGAGGAGGTCGGTCCGTGCCGACCGCTCCGGTTCAGGTTGAGGTAGTTCACCCCGCATCGGATTTCGAGCCAACCATGAATTTCTACCTTTATTTGTCACTTGCTCGCATGGGCTTCGCGGAGTGTGAAGCCGCGCGAGTATCTCCTGAAGAAGGAGGGACGATCAGGGCCGCTGCGCGGCAGGAAGCGCAACTTCTACGCGACGAGTTTGACGCCTATGTCCATAGCGGTCAAGGTGGGCTGTACTGCGGCCCGGTCTGCGAGGAGATGAAGAGTTTCCTTGAAGATGCCGATGTGAGTATCTGCGAGGAGTAGGGGTGGCGCGGATTCCTGACGAAAACCTTGAGTCCGCTTTTTTTATTTTAAATTCACAAACCTGCCGGAGAGGCGGGTTTGTGTTATTGTTCGAACGAGCAGAGTAAGCCGAGAACCGCTTCTCGACTTCATTCGCCACGGCTCATTGAGCTCGAAAAATAAATCTATAGAGGTTTTACCATATACGTTCCTTCAAGATAATAGCCAAGTTTTTTATAGTATTCTCGGACACCGATGCCGGAGATGACGGCCATCTTTTCAATCTTTAATTTTCGCGCGATTTTTTCCGCTTCAGCCATTAATTTTTTTCCAAGACCAAGATGTTGAGTCGCACCAGGAGAATTTTTATCAATCGGTACAAGATGTCCATAAGTGTGTAACTCACGAATCAGCGCAGCGTCTTTTAGTTCTGGCAAAACAGGTTCGGTTTTTAGATTGGGGATCCTGAGTCGAACAAAAGCGTAGAGAATTTTTTTATCCGACGATTCAAAACTTATAAAATATTCCATTCCACCGGACGCTTTGTACTTTCTAATAATCAGTCTTTTCCTGGATAGGAATCGGATATCTATCGGGATAGATATCCGATTCCTATAATGACCTACTTCGCGGCAGCGGATGCATTTGCAGGCGAGACCGCGTCGCGCCATTTCGATGGCAATAACCTCTCGCAGATTGGAAATTTTATTTCCCGCCTCAATGCTCGGACTCGGAATATCGCGGATTAGGCGATTGACGCGGACGTACGGCGGAATTATTTTTTTGATATCGATCAGTAGTTTAACTAATTGTTTTTCTGAGTATGGTTTATATTTTTCCCGCTTCCACCATTTATATATTTTTGAACCGCGCGTTACAACGCAGGGATAAATTTTAATCATGTCCGGCTGGAAATCGGGATTAGAAAAAATTTCGCGGAACATTTTCAAATCTTTGGCTGGTGTGGAACCGGGGAGATTTGGCATCAGGTGATAGCAAATTTTAAATCCGGCGTCTTTAAGCAATTTTGTGGCGCGGATCGTTTCCGTGACATCGTGTCCGCGGAGATTTTTTTTCAAGATTTTATCATCAACGGCTTGCACGCCCAGTTCTACACGTGTGGCGCCGAGTTCCCGCATCTGTTTTATTTCGGTTGGAGTAATTTTATCGGGACGGGTTTCAAGAGTAATGCCGATTATCCGGTGCGCGGTGGTTTCATTTTTTTTCTGCGCCGCGGACAAATTTTTAGAAGTTTTTTTATTCGCGCCGTCAAAGCATCTTTTTATAAACCAATTTTGGTAAGAGTGGGGGAGGACCGACCAGGTTCCGCCGATTACAATCAATTCCAGTTTATCGGTCGGATGGCCATTGGCTTCCAGTGTTTTTATTCTGCCGATTACCTGGCGGTATGGATCAAATCCATAGGCGATCGCCCGCATCACGGCCGGTTCATTGGAAAGATAAGATTTTGGCATGCCTTTTTCTGTCGGACAATAAGCGCAATGGCCCGGACAGGGATATGGTTTAGTCAGGACGGCGATTGGCGCGACTCCGGAGAGGGTTCTGATTTCCCGTTTTTTGAGTAGGAGTTCCAGATTTTTATTTCTTTTGATTTTTCCCTGTTTTAATAATTTCTGATAAACTCTAAATAGAGCGGCATTCAAGGGAGAGGCCGTTTTTACCGACCCGGCGATTTTTCTCTTTGCGGAAGCAATTTTTTCGCGGGTGAGTTTTTTTTGTTTGAGGAGATTTCTGACGATTTTTTCGAGAATATACATTGGTTGTAGTCATTGCGAGGAGCGTAGTGACGCGGCAATCTCCTTTGTCCTATGGAGATTAATGAGATTGCTTCGCTGGCGCTCGCAATGACAATATGGTCTATGAAACCAGAAACAGCGGAGAGAATTTTAAATAAGGTTAAGGCCGATTATTCGCGGATCGCGCCGGATTTTTCGCGGACGCGGCAGAAATATTGGGAAGAAATGCGCGGTTTTGCCGCTCGCCTTAAGTCGGGCGACCAGGTGCTGGATTTGGGTTGCGGCAACGGAAGATTGTACGAGGTTTTACAGGATTTGTCGATTAGTTATCTCGGAGTTGATAATTCGCGGGAACTCATAGATTTTGCCAAAAGGAGATGGAATGAAAATGAGAAAAGAAGATTTTTGGTCGGTGATGCTACTAATTTAAAGTGGTGGAGAGGTGAAAAATACAACGCGGTTTTTATGATCGCCGTGCTGCACCACATTCCTTCGCGCGAACTTCGAAAAAAAGTCTTGGAAAACGTGGCACAAATTCTTGAAAAGGGCGGACTCCTCATTATGACCAACTGGAATCTTTTTGGAGGAAAATATCCGGTTTATATTTTAAAAAATATTTTGAAAAAAATTGCCGGGAAAAGCAGTTTGGATTTTATGGACGCTCTTATTCCGTGGAAAAACGCCGCGACCGGCGAGGTGGAAGCGCTCCGTTATGTCCACGTTTTTACTTTACGGGAATTGAGACGTCTCGTCAAAGAAGCCGGTTTAGAAATTGTAGAAAATTTTTATTCATTAGGCGGAGAAAAAGTACATGGGTGGAACGGAAAAAATATTGTCACAATCGCCAAAAAGTGATAAAGTGCGATACGAATATACTAATACATACGAATGAAACAAATAATTCGTATCATTCGCATAAATTCGCATATTAATATCGTGTTAATTATATCGTGTTAATTATGAATTTAAACGACTTTAAAAAAATATACATGATAGGAATTAAAGGTGTGGGCATGACGGCCATTGCCCAAGTTTTGAAATTGCGCGGGAAAGAAGTTGTTGGTTCGGATACTCATGAAAAATTTTTTACCGACGAGGTTTTAACAAAGAGCAATATAAAATTTTATGAAGGATTTAGTGCGGCTAATTTAGAAAAAGAAAAACCCGATTTGGTAGTTTATTCTACGGCTTACACTGACGATAATGTGGAACTGGCGGTGGCGCAAAGAAGCGGCGTTACGGTTTTAAGTTATCCTGAAGCTCTCGGCCAATTATTAAAAGATGGTTACGGAATAGCGGTTTGCGGGACGCACGGAAAAACAACGACAACGGCGATGCTGGGATTTATCATGCAGGAGCTTGGCGCCGATCCGACCGTGATTGTCGGCTCAGCCGTGCCGCAACTTGGCGGAAATGCCCGAGCCGGCAAAGGTGAACTTGTGATTATTGAAGCCGACGAATATCAAAATAAATTTTTGTATTATTTTCCGCAAGGAGTAATTTTGACGAGCGCCGAATATGATCATCCTGATTTTTTTAAAACTGAAGAAGAATATTTTGACGCTTTCCATAAATTTATTGCCAAGATTCCGCAAGACGGATTTTTAGTTGTCTGTTTTGACGATAAAAATGTAAAAGAGATTAAGGCTTCGGCTTCGTGCAAAATAATTTCTTATGGTTTGGATAACGGCGATTGGCAGGTAAAAAATATTACATTCGAAGATGGCGGAACAAAATTTGAAGTTTTTGAACAGGGCGGATCGCATGGGATATTTGAGATTAAATTGTTGGGAAATCATAATGTGACCAACGCTTTAGCCGTGATTGCTACGGCTGTCCATTTGGGGTATAATGCCGATAAAATCCGCGAAGCGCTCCAGCAATTTTCCGGCACAGTACGGAGATTTGAAATAAAGGGTGAGGTGGGCGGTGTTTTAGTAGTAGATGATTACGGTCATCATCCGACGGAAATCAGGGTAACGTTAGAGGCGGCGCGGCAAAGATACCCCAATAAAAAAATTTGGTGTGTTTTTCATCCGCATACTTTTACCAG
>CAYZNO010000007.1:10470-13947 GCA_964479685.1 uncultured Gammaproteobacteria bacterium | reverse complement strand
AACCGGCTGATTTTTCAAAGTTTTCCCATCTCGGGAAATCAGGAGTTTTAGCTCTTTTTTCAGTGAGTACGAACGCTCCCGAGGAGGGACACCAGATTTCCGAACAGGAGATCGGGAAAAATCTAAAAACTTTGATTGAAAAAGCGCCGGGCAGAATTATCATTGGGACTTTTTCCTCTTTACTTTCAAGGGTTGAGCAGATTATTCGCATTGCCGAGGAGATGGGTAAAAAAGTGGCGGTTGACGGTTTTAGCATGAAGACCAATGTGGAAATTATCAGGGCGTTAGGTTATCTGAAAGTAAAACAAGGGACATTAATTGATATTGCTGACGTTCATAATTTCCCGCAAGAAAAAATTATTATTGTATGCACCGGCGCGCAAGGTGAGGAAAGGGCGGTCTTGATGCGTATTGCTAACGAAGAGCATCGTTTTATCAGGATTGAGCCAAAAGACACGGTGGTTTTTTCCTCTTCGGTCGTCCCAGGCAATGAGCGGACGATCCAGCGTTTGAAGGATACACTTTACCGTAAAGGCGCTGAAGTAGTCCATTATAAAATGATGGATATCCACGCCGGCGGACACGCCAAGGCCGAAGACATAAAATTAATGATCCGTCTTGTCAATCCAAAATATTTTGTGCCGATTGAAGGCAGCCATTCGCATTTACGGATGAACGCTAAAATAGCCGAAAGTGTTGGCTTTGATCCCAAAAATATTTTTATCGCTGATAATGGCCAGGTGATGGAATTTTTGGCTTCGCCGAAAGAGTCTTACGGCGCGGTCGGCCGGCTTACTCCGCAGCATGTTCCATCGGATTATGTTATGGTTGACGGCTTGGGCGTGGGCGACGTTAGCCAGGTCGTGCTCCGCGATAGAAAAATGATGGCTGAAGACGGCATGATCGTGATTATCGCCACGGTCGAAGGCAAGACAGGGTATCTTATTGGTAGTCCGGATATTATTTCCCGCGGCTTTGTTTATATGCGCGAGAGTAAAGAATTAATTGAGCAGGTTCGCACCAAGGTTAAAAAATTGATTTCTGACCGCGATCCGAAATCGGCGGCCGACAATGTTTTTCTAAAAAATAAAATCAGGGATAACATTGGTCAATTCCTCTTTACCAAAACCGAACGCCGGCCGATGGTGCTTCCGGTGATAATTGAGGTATAATTAAAATATATGAAACCACGCGTTTTTTCGGGCGTCAGGCCGAGCGGCCGGCTCCACTTGGGAAATTATTTGGGAGCCATAAAAAATTGGATTAAGATTCAGGAAGAAGCTGATTGTATTTTTGCTGTGGTCGACTATCATGGTATGACTACTCCTTACGATCCAAAAGAAATGGCCAAAGAAAAATATGAAGTGGTAATGGATTATTTGGCGGCCGGGATTAACCCGGAGAAAAGTACCTTAATTATTCAGTCACACGTGCCGGAACACACCGAGTTGGGCTGGATTTTGGGAACTATCACCCCGGTTTCCTGGTTGGAGCGTGTCCCGACTTTTAAAGAAAAAGTCGCCCTGCATCCGGAGTATGTGAATCTTGGACTTTTGTCTTATCCAGTTTTGATGGCCACGGATATTTTGATTTATAAATCTAATATTGTCCCGGTTGGCGAAGACCAGTTGCCTCATATTGAGTTGGCGCGGGAAATCGCCAATCGTTTCAATAAGATGTACGGGAAAACTTTCCCTCTGCCGAAAGACATGTTAACTTCCGGGGCGCGGATCATGTCTCTTAACGATCCGACCAAAAAAATGAGCAAAACCGGCGGGGCCGGGCTTCTTCTTTCCGATTCGCCTGAACAAATTTGGAAAAAATTGGCGCCGGCCGTGACCGATCCGGCAAGAAAGCGGGCGACCGATCGGGGCAATCCCGATGTCTGTAATATTTATAGTTTGCATAAAATTTTGTCCAAGCCGGAAGAAGTAAAATTGGTAGCAAAGAATTGCCGCGGGGCGAAGTTCGGCTGTCTTGATTGCAAAAAAATCCTGGCTAAAAATTTGGAAATGGAATTTGAGGATTTCCGAAAACGGCGGAAAGTTTATGAAGACAAGCCGGAGTTGGTCAGGGAAATTCTGGAGGAAGGCGCCAAGCGGGCGAGGGCCATCGCGCGCGAAACAATGGCCGAAATAAGAAAGAAAACAGGGCTGGGCTAATCGTTGACAATTCGAGTAAAATATGATAGGATAATATATTCATTTTTCTTTTATGGAAGAATGGATGATTTATCCGAGCAGCAGGTAGTCGCTCCTTATTTTTCCTTTAAAATAAAGGAAAGGGAGAGGAAAGTCCGGACACCGCCGATTTTGTCCGCGAGCGTTAGTGAGCGGTTACAAACTTGAGCGTCCCGTCGAATGATGGGACAACCCGGTCATCCGACCGGGTGCTCGATTTTGTAACTTTGCTTCGCTCAGACGAAATCGGCACAGAATCCGGCTTACCGCTGCTCGGATAAATCTCTCGTGAAAGTCTATTAACATATATACGCTCCGTTAGAAGTGGGAGGTGGAAAATTTTCCGCATTAAACTAACGGAGCTTGTAACCTCTAAGTTTAGATTGTATTAGTTGATTTAATTAAAATTAACAAACTTCTAACGGGGTATGCTTAAAAAAGCCGAATTAATTTTTTCCGTTATTTTGGTTCCCCTGGATTTTTTGATGTTAATCTTGGCAGCACTGGCTGCTTATTTTTTAAGATTCCAAACTTTGGCAGAAGTCCGGCCGATAATTTACGAGATGCCGTTTTGGGAATTCGCCAATATCGCTTCGGGCATGGCCGCGGCCTGGCTTTTAATCTTTGCCCTCTCCGGGCTTTACACAATCGGCGGGACAAGAAGAGTTTTGGACGAAGTAGCAAAAATATTTTTAGCCTGTTCAGCCGGGCTGGCTTTTATAATCATGCTTTTCTTTTTTGAGCGGGATCTTTTTTCTTCCCGTTTCATTATTCTTGCCGCCTGGGCGATCGCGATTGTTTTCGTGAGTTTTGGCCGTCTGGCAGTACGTTTCATCCAAAGAATTCTTTTTCGTCGGGGAGTCGGAGTGCATAGAGTCATAATTGTTGGTGAAGATAAAAATACAGATATTTTGGTCAGCGAATTTTATAAAAATCCTGGGCTTGGTCTTAAGGTCATAAAAAGATACGCGAAATTTGACGATAACGCGGCTCTTGAAATTGAAGAGTTGTACAAAGTTTTCGGGGTTGACGAAATTATTCAAATGGGTAGCGGGAGCCGCGACGAGACGCTCAATTTGATAGATTTTTGCAATGACCGTCATATTGTTTTTAAATATTCCGCTGATCTTTTTGCTGTTTCCGCGGCAAAAATCGATATCCGCGATTATGCCGGCGTGCCGATCGCCGAGGTCAAGAGAACCCGTCTCGAAGGGTGGGGGAGGATTTATAAGCGGATTTTTGATATAATTTTTTCTTTAATTTACCTTACATATATTGCGTCAGTTAAAATAGGGTT
>CAYZNO010000007.1:2535-10460 GCA_964479685.1 uncultured Gammaproteobacteria bacterium | reverse complement strand
ATCGGTATGAAAATAGGTTTTTTGAACTCTTGATTTTTCTTTAATTTTGTTAATTGTTGTGTTGCCGATAATGATTTTAACAGCGATAGTCATTAAGATCGATTCACGCGGTCCGGTTTTTTGGAGCCGGCTGGATGATGGCAGTAAAGTAAAGCGGATTGGACAAAATGGTGAGTCTTTCAATTATTTTAAATTCCGTTCGATGAAACCGGGGACACATCATCTGCGCTATACTGAATTGGCCGAGCAGGATTTTAGACGGGGGCCGCTCGTTAAAATCAAAGACGATCCGCGGGTAACGCGGGTCGGGAAAATTATCAGACGTCTGAGCATCGATGAATTGCCGGAATTATTTTTGGTGCTTGCTGGCAAAATGAGCTTGGTTGGCCCGCGGCCGCATCTCCCGGAAGAAGTGGCAAAATATAAAAAGCATCATAAAAAAGTTTTGATTGTTAAGCCAGGGATTACCGGACTTGCCCAAATTTCCGGGCGCGCCGATCTGGATTTTGAGGATGAAGTTAAACTTGATGTTTATTATATTGAAAATTGGTCCCTAAAACTTGATTTATATATTTTGTTTAAAACGCCTTTTGTCGTTTTATTTGGCAAGGGTACGGCATAAATTCTATGAAAGTCGCCCTGGTCCATGATCATCTGACACAAGACGGAGGAGCCGAAAGAGTCCTCCGTGTTTTTGAAGAAATTTTTCCCGAAGCGCCGATTTATACTTTGGTTTTCGATAAGAAGAAGATGGGAGCCAATTTTTCTAGCCATAAAATTAAGACTTCTTTTATCCAGAGGTTGCCCGGCGGAGTACGGAAATTCAAATGGTTTTTGCCGTTGATGCCTTTGGCGACCGAGAAACACGAATTAGACGGGTATGACGTGGTTTTGTCAAACTCGAGCGCTCTCTCTAAGGGAATAATTACCAAACCGGAAATGCTGCATATCTGCTATTGTCATACGCCGACCAGGTATCTTTGGACAGATACGCATCTTTATTTGAAAGAATTGTCGCACGGGCGAACGGTTAAAAAAGCGATTTCCTTGATGCTGCCAAAACTCAGAATGTGGGATCGGATGGCCGCCGAGCGGGTGGATAAATTCATTGCCAACTCCAGAACTGTTCAGAAAAGAATTTCCAAATATTACGGCCGGGAAAGCGATCTGATTTATCCTCCGGTTGATGTTTCGAAATTTTCCATCGCTCCGGTTTGGGAAAATTATTATTTGGCCGGCGGGCGCTTGGTGCCCTATAAGAGATTTGATTTGGTGGTTCAGGCTTTTAACAAACTTGGTATACCTTTGAAAATTTTCGGCGAGGGGCCGGAATTTCAAAAATTAAAAGAGATGGCCAAGCCGAATATAGAATTTCTGGGAAAAGTAACCGACGAGGAAAAAAAAGAACTGTACCGTAAATGTTTGGCTTTTGTCCATCCGCAGGAAGAGGATTTCGGTCTGATGGTGATTGAAGTCATGGCTTCCGGCCGGCCGGTTATCGCTTTCGGCAAGGGCGGAGCTTCGGAAACAGTCATTGACGGGCAAACCGGAAAATTATTTGACGACCAAAGCTGGGAAACCCTGGCCCATACAGTCATCCGTTTCAAGCCGGAAGAATACAGGCCGGAAGAGATCCGGGCTCATGCGGCGCAGTTTGATATCGGGCAATTCAAAAATAAAATAAAAAATTATATAGAAAATAGTTGGCAGGAATTTTTTAGTAAATAGTTATGAATGTAGGTATTGATATTAGGCCATTGCTAGAAAAAGAAAGAAGCGGGGTTGGAGAATATGCCCATCAACTTCTTAATGCTATTTTTAATACTGACAGAGAAAATCAGTATTTTTTGTTTTATAATTCTTGGAAAAAAATAGATGATTTGCTGCCGGTAGAGTGGGAAAAATTTTCTAATGTTCATTTTTGCGGTTTTCATTGGCCGAATAAATTATTGAATTTTTGTTTTAAATTTTTAGGCTGGCCAAAGACAGATAAATTGATAATGCCCGCGGGAAAGGTTGATTTATTTTTTATTCCGAACTTGAATTTTGTCGCCTTGTCGCGCGGGGTAAAAAAAATAATCACCGTTCATGATTTGTCATTCGAGCGTTATCCGAAGTTTTTTTCGCGGAAAAGGCTGATGTGGCATTGGTTTGTCAGCCCCAGAAAATTAGTCCATGGCGTCGATCTAGTTATCGCTGTTTCGGAAAACACGAAGAAAGATTTGACTGAATTATATAAAGTTAAGCCGGAAAAAATCGGAGTTATTTATTCCGGGGTGGAGCAAGAATTGAGAATTGAGAATCGAGAATCGAGGATTGAAGAAGTCAAGAAAAAATACAATTTGCCGGATAATTTTATTTTGTTTTTAGGTACGTTTGAACCGAGAAAGAATATAGAGGACCTGATCCGTGCGTTTGAGATATTGAGAAAGAGTTTTAAGTTTTCCGCCCAAGGCGGATCCGTCTCTGACGGCCAAGTTACAAGTTTAAAGTTAGTCATTGTCGGGCCGAAAGGTTGGCTGTGGAAAAGAATTTTAAAGCGGGCGCAAATCAGTCCTTTCCATGATGACATAAAATTTATAAATTATATCAGCCCGGAAGAAAAGATTGTTTTTTACAAATTAGCTAAACTTTTTGTCTATCCTTCTTTTTATGAAGGTTTTGGTTTTCCGCCGCTTGAGGCGGCTACGGCTGGTACGCCGGCCATTGTGAGTACTGCCTCTTCGCTTCCCGAGATAATGGGCGGGGCAGCGCTCTTGGTTGATCCGTATAACCCAGCCGAGATTGCGAAAGTTATGGCTGAGTGCTTGGTTAATGAAAATCTGAAGAACAGATTAATTAAAAGGGGTAAAGCGCAAGCGGAAAAATTCAGTTGGCAAAAGTGCGCTGAGGGGGTATTGACAATTTTTCGTCAGATGAAAGGGTAGTTTTTAAACAAAATTAAGAGGTTTTTGCCTCTTTTTTCTTTTAATTTTTTTTGGTATAATAATATATATGAGAATTGGAATTGACGCGCGTTTTTTCGGGCCGGTTGGAAAGGGTTTAGGAAGGTATGTGGAGCGGTTGATTGAAAATTTGGAAAAAATTGACCAAACCAATGAATACATAATTTTTTTGCGAAGAGAAAATTGGGATTATTACATTCCCAAAGTTTCCAATTTTAAAAAAGTTTTAGCTGATAATCGTTGGTATGGTCTAAAAGAACAAATAATGATGCCTTGGGTAATATGGAGACAAAGATTGGACATTGTTCATTTTCCGCACTTTAATATTCCTATTTTTTGTCCGGTGAAATTTGTCGCGACAATTCACGATTTGATTCTTCTACAATTTCCAACTCCGCGAGCGACAACTTTGGGGCCTATTCTTTACAAGATCAAATACTTGGCTTATCGGCTGGTAATTAGTCTCGGTCTCCGGCGGGCGAAAAAAGTTTTGACAGTTTCCGAATGTACAAAAAGAGAGATAATAAAGCATTTTAAAATCAAATCGGAGAAAATCGTTGTCACCCCGGAGGCCTGTGACGGAGTTGAATACGGGCAGCTTAAGATGCCGGAAAGTGGGACCCTGAAAAAATTTGGAATAGAAAAACCATATTTGCTTTATGTCGGCAACGCTTATCCTCATAAAAACCTCGAAGGACTGATCCGGGTTTTCGGCCGGCTCGGCCTCGATTGCCAGCTGGTGCTCGTGGGGAAAGAGGATTATTTCTACAAAAGAATCAAAGAAGAAAATAAAGCGGCCGTTGCCGATAAAAAAATAATTTTTACCGATTTCGTTTCCGAAGCAACGCTTGCCGACCTTTACCGTAATGCCAGAATTTATGTGTTCCCGTCCTTTGTTGAGGGCTTCGGCCTGCCTGGCCTTGAAGCGATGAGCTATGGCCTGCCGGTTGTGGCGGCTAATTCTTCCTGCCTGCCCGAAATTTACGGAGAAGCTGCGATTTATTTTAATCCGCACGACGAAGAGGAAATGGCGGAAAAAATAAAGGAGATATTTGAAAATGAAGATTTGAGGAAAAAAATAATCGACGCCGGGTTCGAACAAATTAAAAAATACGATTGGAGAAAATTTTCCGAACAAACTTTAAGAGTTTACAATGATACTATTTAAAAATAGCCGGACAATTAAAAAGCCGGAAATAGATTTGTCAGCAGGTTCGTCTATCAGGCCGTCTCCTCATGTCGTTGATTTAAAAAAGATTTTAAGCGAGAAAAAAGAGACCGCGCCGGTGGCGCTTGAAAAAAAATCTCAGCCAGTTATCAGGGAAAAACGCAGGTTGGTTTTGCCCGATTTGTCTTCGGTTCTGGCTTTTCCGTTAAAAATTATTTTTTATTTCCTTAATTGGTTTTTCTTTGGCATTTCTGGTTTTACAAAAAGAGTCGTTGGCGGCGTTTGCCTTTTCTTGAAAAAGACGGCGCTCGGGACGAGAAATTTTTTCTCGCGCTTTCTCAGTTTTTCCCATTACGCTTTTGCCGATTATAAAAAAATCATAAACTTCGGCTTGGTGGCTTTTGTTTTTATTCTTCCGCTCCAGGCTTTTTCTTATTTTAATAATCTAAAAATTATTGAAAGCCGGGCCTTGCGCGAAGCAGAGGCGGCTTATGAAAGTCTTCTGGCTGGGGGCGAAAAAATTTCCAGCTCGAATTTTTCCGCCGCGGCTCTTAGTTTTGACGAAGCGGCCGGGCAGTTCGGCTTGGCTGGCAGAGAAATCCAGGAAATAAATTTCGCCGTTGCCAGCCTAATTAAAAATTTTCCGGTCGGAGACAATAAATTCTCGGCTGGCGAAGCGATAGTGTTTGCTGGAGAAAAATTTTCCTGGGCTGGGGGTAGATTGATGCAAAGTCTCGCGGATTTTTCTAATAAAGAAGACGGAAGAAAACTTACTCAAAAAATAAAAATTTTAAGGAACCGTTTGGCGGTAATCCTGCCGGAAGTCGCCGCGGCGTCTGATCGTTTATCTGAGGTCAATCTCGGAGCGGTTCCCGAAGATAAACGGGCCGCTTTCTCCCAATTTCAGGGAAAATTACCGACTCTGGTGGGCAGTTTACAAAAAATTATTTCCATTTCAGATTTGATGGTTGAGTTTTTAGGAGACGAAGTTAACCGGAGATATCTATTTGTTTTTCAGAACACAAGCGAACTTAGGCCGACGGGTGGGTTCATGGGCAGTTTGGCCCTGGTTGATTTTGACCGCGGCGAGATCGTTAATATGGAGGTCCCGGGCGGCGGTCCGTATGATTTCAACGGATCGCTTAAGGAACGGATTGCCGCACCAGAGCCGTTGAGACTGATTAACGCAAGATGGGAATTGCAGGACGCCAATTGGTTTCCCGATTTCCCCGCTTCGGCAAAAAAAATAAAATGGTTTTACGAAAAAGGCGGCGGGCCGACGGTTGACGGAGTAATCGCGGTCAATTCCAATTTTGTCGCCGAACTTTTGGGAATTGTCGGGCCGATCGAGATGCCCGAATACGGAAAAACTATGACTAAGGAAAATTTTATCAAGGAAATGCAAAAATCGGTTGAGGTTGAGTACGACAAAAAGGAGAATCAGCCCAAAAAGATAATTGGTGACATGATGCCAAAACTGATTCTAAAAATAAAATCCGGAGATCCTGCGCAGTTTGGGAAAATTTTAGCCGCCGTCGGGAGGGCTCTTTCGGAGAAAGATATTTTGGTTTATTCTGTTTTTCCGGAAGTCGAGCATCAAATTCTCGGCTTGGGTTGGGGTGGACAGATTAAAAACCCAGGCGAAAATTCCGATTATCTGGCGATTGTCCACGCCAATCTCGGGGGTGCGAAAACGGACCGTGTCGTAGACGAAACGGTTAAACTGGAAACAAACATCGCGGAAGACGGTTTAATAAAGAACAGGCTGGCAATAACCAGGCGGCACAACGGGGTGAAGGGAGAGGTCTTTACCGGGGTGCGGAATGTCGATTATATGAGAGTTTATGTCCCGGAGGGTAGCGCGCTTCTTTCTGCCCAGGGTTTTGAAGTTCCGCCGGAAAATCTTTTTGAAAGTCCGGGCGAAGACTATTGGGTTGACGCCGATTTAAAAAATAACGAGGGCAGAGTCATGATAGACAAGGCGAGCGGCACGCGGGTCAGTTCCGAGTTCGGCAAAACGGTTTTTGGTAATTGGGTCCAAGTCGACCCCGGAGAAGAAGTAACTATTACGTTTGAATATGTTTTGCCCTTTCAGTTAATTTTTGAAGATGAAGATAATAGTTGGACGGACGAGATTCGCGAAATAATAGACGGTTCTTCTCCGGAAAAAGTTTTTTATCAGTTGCTTGTCCAAAAGCAGTCCGGGGCAAAATCAGATTTATCGGCCAAAATAAATTTTCCGTTCGGCTGGCAGCCGGCCTGGCTTTACGGCGAAGGAAGCGAGTTGGGGTCCGCTTCGGTTGGTATTAAAACATCAATTGCCGCCGATCTGATTTATTCAATTGGTTTCATAAAAAAATAAAATAATTTTTATTTCATATGGCAGGAGGAAAAGACAAAAAAAAATTTGGGCCGCGTTCCGTCCAGAAAGAAACGCCAAAATTTTTGAAAACCGAGGACAAAAAAGTTGAATTTCCCGTTTTGGAAGAAAAAGAAATGATAACGGCAGCAAAGACCGGTGGAAAACTCCCGTCCGGATCTCTCACAAAAGACAGATGCCAAGAGAAAAAAATGATGGAGAAAGAGTTGGCGGAAATTTACAAAGAGGAAGACGGGGAAATGCCCGACATGTCAAAAATTTATCGCAAGAAAAGAAGCTGGGTCAAAATATTTTTGATCGGGTCTGTCGTGTTCTTCGCGTTTTTGGCAGCCTTGTCCTGGGCGGGTTTTTTCTTTTTTAGTAAAGAAAGAGGTTTTACCGGGGAAAAAGTCGGATTGGAAATTTCGGCGCCCGCGTCCGCGGCCGGTGGGGAGGATTTGGAGTATGTAATAAAATATAGTAACGGCGAAGAAGTTCCTCTGGGACAGGCGGATATAGAGGTCCGCTATCCGGATAATTTTATTCTCGGCGAGACCGTTCCGGCCCCATCGTCTGGGCAAAACGTCTGGGAAATTGGTAGCCTGTCTGCCGGTGAAGACGGGGAGATAAAAATAAAAGGGTCACTGCGCGGTGAAGTCGATTCTCTTCAGGCTATAAGGGCGATCTTGACGTATAAGCCGGGAGATTTCAATTCGGAATTTCAAAAAGTCGCGACGGCCGTCACGACAGTTGGCGGCTCGGATCTCGAGATCGAGATTGTCGGTCCGGAGAGAATCCTCTCTAAGAGCGAGGCGACTTTTAAAATAAAATACAAAAATACGGCTAGTAGTTCAATCAGAGATTTGAAGATTTTGGTCAGCGCTCCGGCGGATTTTTCTTTCGCGGAGAAGATTGACGAAAAAGAGGTTTCGAGTTGGGATATAGCCGAGATTGGCTCGGGTGAGGAAAAGGAATTTGAGTTCAAAGGTTCTTTCGCTCCGGCGGCCGAAGGTGAAAGGGAATTCAAGATTCAGATAGGTTTTGTTTTGGGAGATAAATTTTATCTTCAAAAAGAAAATAGTTTTAAAACAAACGTCGCGGTCGGAGCGATGATGCTGACGTTGATCGCCAACGGAGATTCCAAGGATCGAACAATAAATTTCGGTGATACTCTGAATTACTCAATTACTTATCAAAATAAGGATAAAGGAGAATTGAGCGATGTTGAAATAAAAATGATTTTTGATTCCACTTCGCGTAACAACAAAATGCTTCTTGATTGGTCAGCGTTAAAGGATGACAGCGATGGTCTCGTGGTCGGCACTCAATTATCTCCGGAGATCCGCGAGGGAACAATAACCTGGAATAAAAAACAGATTCCCGCTTTGGCAAAATTAGCGCCCGGGGCCGAGGGAACGATTAATTTTCAGATAAAGCTAAAACCTTTTTCTGA
>CAYZNO010000007.1:0-2525 GCA_964479685.1 uncultured Gammaproteobacteria bacterium | reverse complement strand
TTCTGAATCAAAGGACTGGGGCGTGAAAGATTTTGAAATAAAGAGTTCCGCTTCTGTTAAAATCGGAAAGATAGGTGAGGAAACCAAGGAAGAAACGATTACAAGCAACGAAATTAACTTTAAAGTAAATTCAGATTTATTTTTCGAAACGGCGGCCAGATATTTCAATGACGACAATATCGCCGTCGGCACCGGACCGCTGCCGCCCGAGGTCGGGAAAACAACCACTTATAGAATTTTTTGGAAAGTGGCCAACTCGTTGCACGAATTGGAAAATTTGAAGGTGAGCACGGTTTTGCCAGAAAATATAATCTGGTCCAACAAGTCAGAAATCGATGCCGGAGAAATAAAATTTGACGAGGCGACCCGCGAAGTTTCCTGGGCGCTGAACCGTATTCCGCTTGATATAAAGGAACTGGGCGTGAATTTTGAAATAACGGTCACGCCGGCGGAAGCGGACAGAGGCAATCTCATGACTTTGATTTCTGGCAGCACGCTGCAGGTAACGGACAAATCGACGGGTGGAGCAATCAGCAAAACCGGCGGCGCCCTGACAACGAATCTCGACGGCGACCCGATGGCCGAGGGGAAAGGAATCGTGAGATGAGAATTGAGAACTGAGAACCGAGAAACTAACGCTCCTAGCGTTAGTTTTTGATATTGACAAATTCTAAATTGTAAATTAAGTTTAAGATAAAGGAGGACTGGTAATGACAGAGAAAAAACCAAATGAAGAAAGAGTTGATAGGATTTTCAAGCGTTTGGTCCAGATTGAGCACGCGCTTACTGATCTTCATCTGGCCGTGGGAAATCTCCGCGAGGAAAGGACGGCTCTTTGGGATGAATACCGCGGCCTGATTGCCGCTGATCTCGAGGTCAAAAGCGAACCGGCCGCTGTTTCTTCCGGTGTATCCGGATAGAGGAGGATGAGCAATGTGCAAACTTGGTCAGGAGGGCGGAGCGCCGATTGGGCGAGAGATCTTTTCTGTGGACGACGCTCCGGACTGGAGAGAATCTAACGAATATCTGGCCAAAAATCTTGATCCCGAGGTTTTGGCCGAACTGCGGTACAACCGGCGGAAACTTTCCGTGCACGATGCCGTACTCATCGTGAAGCGGTTCGGCAGACCGGAAGGTGGAAAGGGATGACGGAGATGAGCTTCAAAGAGCGATACGACTTACTTCGCAAGGTGGCCGGCGATGCCGTCAACTTCGCGTTCGTCCCGCTCCGTTTGCCGGGGGCACTGTTCCGTTTTTTTTCCGGCGAGTGGACTCGCTACGAGCAGCGCCGGGCCTGGGAGCGGAACGTCAAGGGGACCTGGCTTGATCCCGAAACCAGGGAACCGTGGTGGACTTCGATCGGCGAGGTGATCCCCGATCCCCGTAAGCACCACTGATTTTCGGGGAAGGAAACCACGGGCGAACTAAAAATTCGCCCAATTTTTTTTATTATAAAAAAACAGCGATGAGCCTATGCTCCCGAGAGCTCCGCCGGATGGCGGGACAGGGAATTTCCGCCAAAGGCGGATCTGCCCCTGGCGGAGAGCCGTAGATTTTGTTTACAAATAATAAAACAGAAATTTAAAAATTTCTGTTTTATTATTTGCCCTCGGCAGGAATCGAACCTGCACCGCCTCCTTCGGAGGGAGGTGTTGTATCCATTCAACTACAAGGGCTTAAAATATTTTTTTCGCCAGGTTGTAGATTGTATACCAGAATTTGTTAATCGGCAAGTCAAAGGTTCCGGGATAATTTATTTCAAAGCCGCCGAATCCTTTTTTGAAACGGGTGACGCCCGGCCATTTTTTTTCATCGATTCCCCAAAAATCGTAAAATTTATAGCCGAGTTTTTTCGCTTCTTTAATAATTTCCCAGTGCAAAAAATATGGCGCCATGAGATTTCGGTTTTCATTAGAGGAGGCGCCGTGGATATATGTAGCCGTGTCGCCAAAATATCCGACGATCGCCGTGGCGAGCGGTGTGCCTCCAAAATAAACTATTTTTAGTTCCGTCCGCATTCCTTTTCTTACGTCGCCAGAAATTTTTTGAGTCATCGCCTCGTAGTATTTTTTGGGGTGAGCGTGAAATTTATCACGGGCAGTTGTCTCTTCCATTAATTTCCAGAAGTCTTCAAAAGTTTCATTTTTTAAAACAAAATTTTTTTTCTCGGCCAAGCGAATGTTATAGCGGGTTTTTTCGTGCATGGCGGCGAGCAGCTCATCTTCGGATTTTGTAAGATCCAAAACGAGCGTGTGTTCAGGTTGGACGGAATTTATTTTTAGCCGTGAACTGATGGATGGTGGCAGGGATGAGGGTTCCAAGCGGATAAAAATTATTTTTTCTTTTTGGGAGATTTTCGCTATTTCATCAATCAACTCTTCCGATTTGCCGATTGGGCCACGCGGTATGTAAAAATATTTTTTACCAAATCTGACGGTGTGTTCGATTGCGCCGAAAAGCGCTTTGATGTTTTCCTGCCCGTCAACTGCGGCCAACCGCCAAGTTTTGTGGCCCAGCGTTTCCTG
>CAYZNO010000006.1:9304-14294 GCA_964479685.1 uncultured Gammaproteobacteria bacterium | reverse complement strand
TTAATCAGGCCAGTTATTATATTCACTGAAGGTCGCTGGGTGGCAAGAATAAGGTGAATGCCGACAGCTCTGGCCATCTGAGCCAGACGGATAATTGCCGCTTCAACTTCGGCGGCTGCCACAGCCATAAGATCGGCCAGTTCGTCAATGATCACAACAAGATAAGGCATTTTTTCGCCAGTTTCTTGGTTGAAAGAAGCGATATCTCTTTTACCATGTTTTGATAAAAGTTCAAACCGGCGATCCATTTCCCCGATAGTCCACTTCAGGGCGTTAACCGTTTTTACTGTATCAGTGATAACCGGGGTCAGAAGGTGGGGAACTCTGTTATAGACGGTGAATTCAACGCGCTTTGGATCAACCATGATAAATTTCAGGTCGTCGGGACTATTCTGATAAAGCAAGCCGATAATAATCGAATTCAAGCAGACGCTTTTACCAGAGCCGGTTGATCCGGCAACCAAGAGATGTGGCATCTTGGCAAGATCGGCAACCCAAACTTTGCCGGAAACATCTTTGCCTAAAACTACGGCCAGATTATTTTTTCTTTGTTTAAATTCCTGCGAGCGAATTACTTCCTTCAAATTGACAGCGGCTACTTTATGATTTGGTACTTCGATTCCGACCAATGATTTTCCCGGGATTGGCGCTTCAATTCTAATCGGATGGGCGGCCAGCGCCAGAGCCAGATCGTTATGGAGAGTGGTAATTTTTGCGAGTTTGACTCCGTCGGCCGGTTTAAGCGTATATTGGGTAACAGTCGGGCCGACAGCCACGTCGCCCATTTCCACTGGGATGCCAAAATTTTCCAGAGTTTTTTGAATAACATTCATTTGTGTCTTTATATCCCCGCTAGTTGGTTTTTCCGACTGGTCGTCCAAAAGATCTATTGGCAGGTCAATTTTTTTTCTTTCAATTTTCGGCTGGACCAGGGCTTGCTGTACGGGAATTTCCGTAGGCTGACCTAGTGCGATGTTTTTAGTTTCAAAAGCCGGAGGGGCCGCGGCGGGAATCGGCTGTTCGGTCTCTGTCTCAATCGGTGTTCCCGTTTCAGGAGTTTTTTTGCCGCCGAATTTCAGTCCCAAAAAGAAAAGTTTGGCTGCTTGGATAATTTTTTTCCAGAAATTGCCCTTCTCCGCGATAGTATGCAGGGAGGTGTTGAAGGTCAAGAGCAGCGAGGAGATGAGAATAGCAATCAAAATAATATAAGTTGCGGCTTGTCCCATCAGGGAAAGGAGAGGGTAGGCGAGAATTAAACCGACGTAACCCCCGCCGTCAGCGATACTTCCGAGGGAAAGAGGATTTTCTCCGGCAAAACCAATCTGAAGCAACGCACCAGCCGATAGAATAAGGAGGACTATACCGACGTAATTCGAAGCGCAAAGCTCATATTTTTCTTCATTCAAGACAACGTAGCCGAGAGCCAGGAGGAGGAGCGGAATGGAGAAGCGGCCAAGACCGAAAACCGCGGCTAATAATCTTTCTATAAAGATGCCGGCATTGCCAGCCAGACCGAAAAGGCTTAAGGTGCTGATTCCGGCTAAAGTGAATAAAAAAACAATCAAAATACCCCTCTTTGTTTCCGGGTTCATCCCGGAATAATCTTTTTTTGATCTTCTCGGCCGATCCGTTTGTTCGGATTTTTCGTACTTTATTTTAGGCATACCCTGTAGTAGAACTTCGACTTATTTAAATATAAAAAATGATTTTTTTGGTTACGCACCGTAGTAAATTTTGTGTCATTTAATTCCTCTACGATTCGCCAGACGACGGCGAACTGTCGAAGTTTCACTACGGGGCATACCCCCTTTAAATAATTGATAATTTGTTCTTAAACTATAATATAATTGAGGCAAAAAGTAAACCCCCACACTTATGAGCAAGCGCGGGGGCAGGTACCTTAGATCTTGACAAAAAGCGGTGTTATATCTAGAATAAAAAAATAGCAAGTAAGGAACTGGAGGCAGAGAGTTCGGCTTGGTCCCGCAATACTGCGGGACGCCGGACCCGGGACTGTTGAAAGTGAAAAATTGAGTTTGCACCCTATTTTTACTTCGTCAGTCTTGCCTGGCCCCCATTTCTTTGCTTGCTATTTTGTTTTTTCTTTATTTTTAAAGGAAATTAGGCTATTTTAAGCACTAACACTTAAATATATCACAATATTGAAATTTTGTCAATAGGCATTGACAAAACCCGCCAAAGAGGCGGGTTTTTCTTTCTTTTATGGCGTTTGTTTTGTTATCAGTTTTCCAGAACTTTATAAATCTCTATCTCACTATTTTGATATACTTTTTCCAGATAATCGGCTCGATCGGGGTTAAAGCTTTTATTTTTTTTCTCCTCTTGGCCGTAAAAGACGTAATTAATTTTGTTGACTTTTAAAAAATATCCCCGTTGCTCGTAGTCGTACTTGGTAAAAAAGAGCCTTACGCCGTTTTCCTTGGTTTTGGCGTCGGCAGTCATTCCCCAGTGGCCCAGATAAACTTTTCTCAGACCAAAGGCAGGGATAAGATTTCCGTTGGCGTAGACGGAAAAGATAACGCTGTTTTCCGGCGTATTATTTTTTAGCCAAAGCATCGCTCTGAGCTTTTCTTCCGAAATATACGAAGTTGAGAGTGGATTTAAATATGAATAAACGTCGCGTACGATAATTGTGTAGTTCGTGGAGCCAAGAAAGATAAAAAAAAGGATTATCAGGGCGGTTTGATTTGTTAAAAGTTTTATTTTACCGAACACATTTTCTACCGTTTTTCTGAGCAGATGTAAAACGATAACAGCGGTCATTATTAAAACAACGTGAGCGCCTTCGAGGAGTTTTCTCTGGAAGTTAAAGATAGGCAGATAGGGAAAAATTATTTGGATCGCCAGCCAACAGACTAAAAAGATATATTTTCCATCCCGATTTTTACCGGACAGAACAGCCACAACACCGAAAAAACTAAAAACTAGAATTAAACCATAGCTTAATAAAAAATTAATCAAGCCGGGCGTGAGTAGGTCATTTTGCAGGGCATGTTGCTGCCGTGTCCAGAAAGTCGAGAGAGCCCAAAGATGATATAAAATCGCCGGTGAGGAGACAAGGCAGGCGATAGCAGAATGTTTCACGAGATCCCATCTAATTTTTTTATCGAGAATGCTTTTGACCACGATATAAAATCCCAATACTCCGATTATGGTTGGTACGTGGTAAGGATGGAAAGCAAAAAGAAACATTGCGACAATTCCGGCTGCCAAACTATAACCGGTTTTCTTTTTGTCGAAAGCCATCAGCATGAGTAGAAAAATTGAGATTGTACAGGTCAGGGAAGCGGTAAAATGAGGGGAATGATAAAGCGGGAAAAAAGTTGTGCTTTCCGCCGTCCAGAGATCCATGGGGGCGGTCCAGACGTCCCAGATCAGGGGTTCTGTCAGGTTTACTGCCAGCCAAACCAGGCCGCCTAAGCCGGAAGCAAAAACTAGAAAAAGCAAGCACGCTTTCCTTTTTTTAACATCTCGGAAGAAATAGGATATAAAAGTATAGGCTATAGCAAGAAAAACCGGAATTAAAAAAAACCTGGCTAGCTGGTATGCCCAAAAGCCGGAAAGGTTAAATATTTTTGCCAAGATTCCGATGGCGAGCCAGAAAGGATCAAAAATGAAACGAGGTTCGTCTTCTGAAGTAAAAAGATTATTAAAGATGAAATGGCCATCTTTGACTTGTTCTGTCCATGAATAATAGACCGGCGTGTCAGCAGCATTGGTTGTCTGAAGCCCAATAAAAATTTTATTTTCCGGCTCGGCAAGCAAACCAACACAGAGTGGAATAGCGGTGACAATAATGACAAACAAACCTAGCCAAGCGACATTCTTCCATTCCTTTATGCCGACTTCAATCATAATTTTTTATTTCTTCGTAGCCGCCAAAGCTCCCCCAAATAATCAAAAGAAATCTTGAAGATATTATCGGATGAAAATTTGAAAATACTGATCAGGCTCCGCCGTTTCTCGTTTGGAGTTTCTTTCCAGCGGACGGGGATTTCCTTGATTTTAAAATTATTTTTTTGGGCTAAATAAAGAAACTCGGTGTCGAAAAACCACTGGGTATTTCTGACTGATGGGAGAATTTTGACAATGACATCGCGCGATGCGCCCTTGAAGCCGCATTGGCTGTCCTTTATTTTAAAATCGAGGAGCAGCTTTCTCAAAATATTAAAAATTCTCGAGGTCAGTTCACGAAAAATTGAGCGTTGCACCGTTGAAGCCGTTTCCAGCCTTGACCCCACAACGATATCGTTGCTATTTTTCAATTCATTGATCATTTCCGGGAAGTGAGAAAGGTCGGTGGAGAGATCGCAATCCATAAAAGTGCATAAATCGCCCGGGAAAGCGGACCAAGCCGCTTTTAGGGCTCCGCCCCGGCCCTTTTCCCTAACATAAAAATAAGATATTTTTTCCGGGTAGAGGCGGCTGAGCTCTCTGCCAATTTTCGAAGTTTGATCGGTCGAGCCATTATCGGCAATTATAATTTTCCAGTCATCAGCAATATTTTTTTTCAAAAAATCAAAAAGTTTCAGGGTATTTTCCCCGAGGATTGCTTCTTCGTTATAGGCTGGCAGCACGACGAGTATCTTCATAATTAATTTTGTTCTAGTCTAAATATCTTTCCTTCTTCGTCTTTGTAAACAAGTTTGAAATGGCCGTCGTATTTTAAATTATTTTCCAGGGCGATGTGGTCTTTATCGACAAAAACGTACTCGGAGCGGAAATCGTTTTTAACAATTTCGGAGATATTCGGCCGTCGGCCGGTCGTGATATCAACCCATTCTTTATGTAAATCTTTATCGTAATCATACATGAAGGTAGGATCAAGGCCGGCAATATAATAGTTGTGAGTATTGTAATAGAAGAGAGCCGGAAAATCATCCCAGTCGTTATGTAAAACAATCGCGCCTTGGGGAGTATTGTTTTTTAGCCACTCGGCAACGCCCCGGTATTTCAGAGTTGAAGAGCC
>CAYZNO010000006.1:0-9294 GCA_964479685.1 uncultured Gammaproteobacteria bacterium | reverse complement strand
GCCGGAAAACTGGCGTTTGGTTGACCATATATTATGAGCGGCCGTAAACGGTATCATAAAAATAAAATAACATGAAAGGGTAGCGGCTATAATTTTTCTCCGTTGCCACCAATTTTTGAAATTCAACCAATATTGGTTTAAAAATAAGAATGGCTGATTTAAGGTGAAGGCGCCCATTATCACCGCAAAGGGAATAAAATATTCGACGTTGCGGCGCGAGCGGAGAGTGAGAAGGAGAAAAAAAACAGCGTAAATCGTAGCAGTAAGAATCATTGTTCTATTTTCGTTTTTTCCCGTCCGGCTATTTTTTTTCTCCGTGTAATTTTTAATAAAGTTAATAAATAAAACAGCAATGGACAAAATCAGCAGGACAAAAATAAGAGAAGCGTTTGATATAAGATTGCCAAGTTCGTAAGGATACCATTCGGCCCCGACGCCGATCTTATCCTGGTAATTGACGATGGCAATTTGGATTATTTGGTGCCAGTAGAAAATAAGATTTTTAGGGAAATAGGGATTAATGATTACGCCGGCGGCGAGCCCGCCGAGACAAGCCGCCATTAACTTCAGGTTTGATCTTTCAAAAAAGTTCTTAGAAAAATTTCCAATTTTCAATTTCCAATTTTGAATCAATTTTTTAATTCTTAATTTATAATTTACGATTCCCAGTGTCGGGGAGTCGATGCTTTTTATTATCGTATCAGCCAGAATATAAAAGAAAGTTAAAATCAGGATAAGCGGCCAGCCGCCGTAAGACCAGACATACAAAAAAGATAAAATAAAAAGCGGCCAAATTTTACGGCGGGAAATAAAATAAAAACCTAAAATCAGAAAGATCAGCGACAGAGAAGAGGCTTTTGCCAGGTTGATTCTGAAGATGAACGGCCCGGAAAAGAGGAGGAGAAGCGAATAAAAAAAACTTCCGCGGATTTTTGAATTTTCAAGAAACCAATGGAAAGCCAAAATTAAGAGTGCTGCAAAAAGCGCCGTGGCGAGTTTTATGCCTGCCAATGGGTCAAGAAAGGTGACGAAAGGAACAAGTAAAACATGATAAAGAAAATGATGGTCAATATAATATTCTTTTAAGACCGTGAACTGCAGCCAGGGAAAATCTTTTACGATGCCCTGATCGCGGATAAGAACCGCCATTTTGGCGTGATAGAAAGAATCCGGATCGGGAAAAGTAGCAGGATATTGTAAAAAAGAAAAAATCGCAAAAGCGATTATAAATAATATAAAATATTTAAAACCAGGAATGATTTTCATCGAATAGGCTCCTCCTTAATGTAGGATTATTTTCGCTCGAGTTCTTTTTTAAAAAAATTAACCCAAGGTACTGGTGAGGGATCTAAATTATAACTCATGGCCAGATAGAAACTTAGATAACTGCCAAGAAGCAGAGTTTCCCAGGATTGCTGGAATTTGGTTTTTGCCGCCGGCCGGTATTCTAAAAACTTTATTTTATTTTTAGCGAGTACGGTTTTTAAAATTTTGTATCTCTTTTGATTCCGCGGAAGGTAGAGGCCAGAGTTCAATAAAAAGAACACCAGATTTTTTTTGTTAGTGGCCGGATTCTTCAGCCCCTCCATCAAATGATGGTTTAACTCTGGCAGCTCGAAATACGTCGTAAAAGTTTTAGCATTTTCATTTATTTGGTTTGCCATTGCATGGCCGTTGCCAAGTAGAAATTCTGAAGCAACAACGATCGGAATTTTATTTTTTATTTTTTCGGCCAAATTTTTAGCCGCATTATTTTTCCGGCCGAGCAGTTCAATTGTCCAGGAGATTTCTTTTTCATCAATTTTCAGTAAACCGCATTGTCTCAAGAGTCCGAGCTGGCCGAGAATGGAATATCCCAAGCCCATACGCGGCTGGCCGGAAGGATTATGATTTGGCTTAAAAATGTAAGCCGGGTAATTGTTATTTCTCAAAAAGTTGGCTAATTTTCCGCCAGCTGTCAAACCTATGATTTTGGTTTTTCTTTTTTGGCCCTCTTCGGCTGCCGCTAAAGTTTCTTCCGTATTGCCGGAATAACTCGAAAGTATTAAAAGGGTTTTTGACCCGACATAAGCCGGAAGAGTGTTGCCGCGGACAACTTCGATTGGGACCTTAAGCTCGCCGGAAAAAACCGACTGGATAATATGCCCGCCCAAGGCCGATCCGCCCATGCCAGAAATGACAATATTCTCCACTTGGCGGTAAGAGTCGGGAATTTTTATTTTTTTAATATCTCGCCAGGCCTCGGCACATTGTTTTCCCAAAAGTTCGATTGACCCGAGCAGATTTGATTTGTCTAATTTTGTAATTTTCTGAGAAGTTGTCATATTATTTAATCCTATCATTTTTTGGTGAAAATAAAAAGACCCGGCCGTTCGGTCGGGTAAAACAAAAATTATCTCAACATTTTTCTTTTTCGGAGTAATCTGTGATATTTTTTGGCGAAGCGGTGGGCTTCGTCGCGAACACGTAGCAAAGTATCTTTGTGAAGTTCGGCGATGCGGATGAGTTCTGGGTTGTTTGGATCAGTAATCAGCCGATCTTGTTTTCGGTCAAAACCTTTAGCGATTCCTAAGACCGGAATTTTTAATTTTTTTTCGGCCAGAACTTCACGGATAGCATTAATTTGCCCCCAGCCGCCGTCGACCAGAATCAAACCCGGGATGGTCCACTCGGCGTGATTAAGCCGCCGAGTCATAACTTCCTTCATCATCCCCACGTCATTTGGCGCAGCCAGAGTTTTTATTTTAAATTTGCGGTACTCATTTTTATTCGGTTTACCTCCTTCAAATACAACCATACTGCCCGTTGCTGAGGTGCCGCTGATATTTGAAATATCATAACCCTCAATTCGGCCAAAGATATTAATAATATTATGGCCTGAGCCTGTCGAAGGCCCTTCGACTCCTCCACCGGGGCGGAGTCGCCCAGGGAATAAAGGGTCAGCGGCTATCACGGCGACATCCTGTATGTGTTCAAGCGAGAAAATTTTATTCCGCAACTTGCCTGCCGTTTCAAAATTTTTTTTGCGGCTGGCCGCGACCATTTCTTTTCCAAGATTTTTTATTATTTTTTCCTTCTTGCCTTCGAAAAATAGAACGATGTTTTTGATATTTTTTCGGTAGTCCGGGCCGGAAATTAAACCGACGCAGGGGGCGCCGCAGCGTTTAAGATGATATTGCAGACACGGCCGTTTGGGAAAAGTTTGGCAATCGCGGTAAGGAAAAATTTTTCGTAAAATATCAAGGGCAGCCCTCAATGAAGCGGCGCTGGTGTAGGGGCCGAAAAGATTTGAGATTTGGAATTTGAGATTTGAGTTATGTTTGAGTTCTAGCCCACGGATTAAAAATATTTTTGGAAATTTTTCCCGGCTTATCGCGACGTACAAAAAAGATTTGTCATCTTTTTCTTTGATATTATATTTTGGAGAATATTTTTTGATTAAGTTAGATTCCAGGACTAGCGCCTCAATGACCGTGGGAGTGGTTTGATATTTAATATCATCAATTTCTTGGACCAAATTTTCCAGCCGCCGTTCGTGCGGGCGGGCGAAATAACTTGCAACCCGATTGCGGAGCGACGTCGCTTTTCCGACATAAATAATATCGCCCGCGGCATTTTTCATTAAATACACGCCGGGGGTTTTGGGAAATTCTTTAATTTTTTCTTTTAAT
Organism: uncultured Gammaproteobacteria bacterium; assembly: GCA_964479685.1. GTDB lineage: Bacteria > Patescibacteriota > Patescibacteriia > XYB2-FULL-38-15 > XYB2-FULL-38-15 > JBGSRW01. The sequence goes on along the minus strand of CAYZNO010000006.1, from coordinate 5,623 downwards.
TTACGCATATTGACAAGTTTGTTTTTTTGGCCCAAGATAATTTCAGGTGAAGGGAGGAAAGAGATGAGGATTGCCCGCATTAAAGGGCCAAAGCTGGGAGGGTGGATTATCGCCCTCTTCGATCTTGAGGAAAAAAAATACATCGGGTTCGAAATTTTCATTTTGCCGGGCAGCAAGGAGGCAATTGCCCGCCAGCTCAACGCCGCCCTGACGCAATTCGAGCGCAGCGAGTGCAGGGGAATCATGCAGGATCTGCGTAATCTGTGTGAACAGCACGGAATCAGCGTCAACCCGCAGTGGACTACTTACTTCCTGCGGAGTGCCAATCCTTAGGCGACCATAAAAATCGGTCGTCTTTTTTTATTTTTTGTTAAGAATTTTTTTTAAGTATTGTCCAGTGTACGATTTATTGTTTTTTGCCAGATCTTCCGGAGTTCCGGCTGCGATTAATTGTCCGCCCGCATCGCCGCCGTCTGGCCCCAAATCGATAACCCAGTCGGCTGTTTTAATAAAATCAAGGTTATGTTCAATAACAATAACGGTGTTGCCCAAACTTACCAGGCGGTGCAGAACTTCAAGCAGTTTTTCCACATCGGCATAATGCAGGCCAACGGTCGGTTCGTCCAAGATATAAATTGTCCGGCCCGTTGAACGGCGGGCGAGTTCAGACCCGAGTTTTATCCGCTGAGCTTCGCCTCCGGAAAGAGTTGTCGCGCTCTGGCCAAGCGTCAGGTATTGCAAGCCGACTTCGCGCAAAATTTTCATTCGGTCGTTGGCTGAGGGAATATTTCTAAAAAATTCTTCCGCTTCTTCAACGGTCATGGACAAGACGTCGTGAATATTTTTTTCTTTGTATTGAATAGATAGTGTTTCCCGGTCAAATCTTGTTCCCTTGCAAACTGGGCAGGTAACGTAAACCGCCGGCAGAAAGTGCATTTCAATTTTAATCATGCCGCCGCCTTCGCAATTTTCGCATCGGCCGCCCGGCACGTTGAAGCTAAAGCGTCCGGGCTGGTAGCCGCGGGCCCGCGATTCGGGAAGTGAAGAGAAGAGGTCGCGGATGTGCGTCCAGGCGCCGGTGTAAGTTACCGGGTTGGAACGCGGCGTCCGGCCGATCGGCGACTGGTCAATGACAATTACTTTGTCGAGATAGTCCAGACCTTCGACTCTGGCGTGTTTTCCAACCTGATAATTCGTGTGGTTAAGTTTATTGGAAAGCGCTTTCCAGAGTATGTCGTTTATCAGCGTGCTTTTTCCCGAACCGGAAACGCCGGTCACGCAGACAAATCTTTTTAACGGAATTCTGACATCGATATTTTTCAGATTATTTTCCGCGGCACCGACGATTTTTATTTGACCCGAAGGAAAATATTTACTCTTTCCGTCAACATGCCGGCGTTTTTCTGGCACGGCGATTTTCTTGTCGCCGCGGAGATAAGCCGCGGTCAGGGATTTTTTATTTTCTAGAACGTCGGGCATCGGACCGGCCGCGACTATTTCTCCGCCGTGCGTTCCGGCGCCCGGGCCCAGGTCAACCAGATAGTCGGCCATCCAAATGGTTTCCGGATCGTGTTCAACGACAATCACCGTATTGCCGATGTCTTTTATATTTTTTAAAGTGGCCAATAGTTTTTCATTATCTTTGGGGTGCAGGCCAATCGTCGGTTCGTCTAAAATGTATGTCGCGCCGACCAATTTTGAGCCGACCTGCGAGGCAAGGCGGATTCTTTGTGCTTCTCCGCCGGAAAGCGTCCCGGCCGTCCGGTTCAAAGTTAGATAACCCAAACCGACGTCTAACATAAACTGGAGTCGGTTTTTTATTTCCTTCAAAACACTGCCGGCTATTTCTAGATCAACCGCGTTTAGTGACATTTTTTTATTTTCAGGGGAAGACAAAGTATTGAAAAATTTTTGTGCTTCCTCGATTGACATTCCGGTCACGTTCACAATATTTTTTCCGGCAACAAAAACATGTAAACTTTCTTTTCTTAAGCGGTCGCCGTCGCAGTCTGGACAAGGGGTTTCGGAAAATAAAAATTCCGTGCCCAAACCGTGGCAAGTCGGACAGGCGCCGTACGGGCTGTTGAAAGAAAAGAGGCGCGGTTCGATTTCCGGGAAAGAAAACTCGTCTTCCGGGCAGGAAAATTTAGAAGACATCGTTATCTCCTGACCGTTATCCAAGATAATTGTCACCACGTCTTGGCCGTACTTTAGCGCCGACTCGACCGCTTCGGCTAACCTTGCTCGCAAACCTTTGTTATTTTCCAGCGGCCAGCCGAGCGTCACTTTGTCGACAACCAGATCGATATTGTGCTGTTTATAACGCGAAAGAATAATTTTATTTCGGAGTTCTCTGAATTTTCCGTTGACTCTGACTTCGGAAAATCCATCATTATAAAAATCGTAAAGCATTTGGTAATATTCGCCTTTGCGACCGCGGACAACTGGGGCAAGGATTGTGATATGGTCGGAAATGTTGATAGCCGAGAGTTCACTCTTTTTAGCCTCGTGAATTTCAGTGGTTTTTTTCAAAATCAAATCGACCATTTCTTCGGCCGTCATCTTGCGGATTTCTTTGCCGCAGACCGGGCAGTGCGGTTTGCCGACCCGGGCAAAAAGAACGCGGAGATAATCATAGATTTCCGTGATGGTTGCAACCGTCGAGCGAGGATTGGCGCTGTGGGCTTTTTGATCAATGGAAATCGCCGGTGACAATCCTTCAATTTCGTCGACATCGGGTTTGTCCATTTGGCCTAAAAATTGCCGGGCGTAAGCAGAAAGCGATTCGACATAGCGCCGTTGGCCTTCGGCAAAAATCGTATCAAAAGCCAGGCTCGATTTGCCTGAGCCGGAAAGTCCGGTAAAAACGGTCAATTTATTTCGCGGGATCTCGAGGGAAACGTTTTTTAAATTATGTTCCCGAGCACCTTTTATAATTATTTTATCTTGCATAAAATTATTTTTTCTTTTTTAACTCCCTAATTTCGTCACGGAGAAGGGCGGCTAGCTCAAACTGTAAATCTTTAGCCGCGGCTTTCATTTCTTTTTCTTTCTCAGCAATAATTTCTTCGGTACTTTTTCCTTTTTCTCCGAGTAAATCCAATTCCAAAATCCTGCGTTCCTTGGCGTCCTGTTTTTTTGTTAGTTGTCCGATAATATCTTTGATTGTTTTTTGGATGGTTTTCGGAGCGATCCCGTGTTTTTCATTATATTCAATTTGCAATTTGCGCCGACGCAGTGTTTCTTTGATGGCCCGGTCCATTGAGCCGGTCATTTGGTCGGCGTAAAGAACAACTTGGCCGCGGACGTTTCTCGCCGCCCGGCCGATCGTCTGGATTAGTGAAGTTTCGCTGCGTAAAAATCCTTCTTTGTCAGCGTCCAAAATCGCGACAAGCGTCACTTCCGGCAGATCCAGTCCTTCGCGCAGGAGATTGACGCCGACTAAAATATCGAATTTTCCCCGGCGAAACTCGGTTAAAATTTTAATCCGGTCCAAGGTTTCCACTTCGCTATGCAGATATTTTACTTTGAATTTTTTTTCCTCAAGATAATCAGCCAGGTCTTCGGCCATTTTTTTGGTTAGGGTTGTGACAAGTACTCTTTCTCCCCGTTTCACGCGGTCGTCAATTTTATCCATTAAATCATCAACTTGCGATTTTTCTTTTTTATTTTTTGTAGTAATCGGTCGGACAATAATTTCCGGATCAATCAAACCGGTCGGTCTGATAATTTGCTCAACAACTTGTCCGCTCCGAGTTAATTCGTAATCAGCCGGTGTGGCCGAGGTATAAATTGTCTGCGGCATCCGCTTTTCAAATTCGTGGAATTTCAGCGGCCGGTTGTCGGCGGCGCTGGGCAATCTGAAACCGAATTCAATCAGGGTGTGTTTCCGCGACGCATCGCCTTCGTACATGCCGGAAAGTTGCGGGACGGTAACGTGCGATTCATCAATTACCAAGAGCCAATCTTTGTCTTTGCCAAAATAATCGAGCAAAGTTTCAGGCGGTTCGCCGGCGGTCCGGCCGGAAAGATGCCGCGAATAATTTTCAATTCCGTGGCAGTAGCCGACCTCTTTTATCATTTCCAGATCATAATTGGTCCGGCGCTCCAATCTTTCCGCTTCAAGTAATTTTCCGTTTTTATTAAAATATTCCAAACGATCTTTTAATTCTGCCTTGATAGCCTTGAAAGCCCTTTCGCGTTCCGGACCCAGAGTGACAAAATGTTTGGCCGGATAAATCCAGACATCATCCATCTCTTTTTTTATTTTTCTTGTCACCGAGTCAAGCTCAATAATTTTTTTGATCGATTGATTGGACATTTCAACGCGGTAAATGGTTTCTTGGCTCACCGGCATTATTTCCAAAGTTTCGCCGCGTAATCTGAATTCACCGCGTTTTAGGTTGAAATTGGTTCGGCTAAATTGCATGGTAATAAGTTGTTCCAAAAGATCGGTGCGGGTGATAATTTGGTTTTTGGCCAGATGCAGCACTATTTTTTCATAGGTTTCCGGGGCGCCCAAGCCGTAGATACAGGAAACCGAAGCAACAATAATCACGTCGCGGCGGGTGAGTAAAGCCTGGGTCGCGGCGTGGCGCAAGCGGTCAATTTCATCGTTAATCATGGCTTCCTTTTCAATATATGTATCGGTCCGCGGCAGATAGGCTTCGGGCTGATAATAATCGTAATAAGAAACAAAATATTCCACGGCATTGTCCGGGAAAAATTCGCGGAATTCGTTGCAAAGCTGGGCGGCTAGAGTTTTATTGTGGGCGATGACAAGAGTTGGTTTATTGATTTTTGCGATAACATTGGCTACGGTAAAAGTTTTGCCAGAACCGGTGACGCCCAAAAGCGTCTGGTGGCCGTATTTTTTTTCCAAGCCACTGACAAGTTCGGCGATTGCTTTGGGCTGATCGCCGCTAGGTTTGAATTTAGTCTTGAGTTTAAATCTATCCATAAAACAAAATATATGCCAAAAAGCCCCCGAAATTCGTCCCGCTAAGGCGGGAGTGGGGCGGTTATATAAAATAGCGGCAATTTGGTCGTTATTTATTGTGAAGTAAATATAACAGATTTTTTTATTTTTGTCAACGGAAGCGGGGTATATTGTATAATCCTTGTATTTTTCAGAAAAATAAAGTATAATTTGTTTACTAACCATTAACTTCAAAATTATGGAAGTTTATGTAAATACACTTATCACCATAGGAGTGATAGTCGTAGCAATCATTTTGGCCTCAATTCGCCAGGTCAATCAATACCAGCGGGGAGTCAAATTTACTATGGGCAAGTACACCGGAATCATGATGCCGGGCTGGCGCTTGGTCATTCCGATTTTCCAGATGGCGAAAAAAGTTGATATGAGAATTAAGGCGGTTGATGTTCCAGACCAGGAAGCGATTACCAAGGATAATATCTCCGTAAAAGTGAACGCCGTAATTTATTACAAGGTTCGCGACGCCGAAAAGGCGATTATTGAAGTGGAAAATTTTTACTACGCCGTTTCGCAACTCGCCCAGACAACAATGAGAAACGCGGTCGGTGAAGTCAATCTGGACGAATTACTGTCAAACCGTGAGGCGGTCGCTAATAAAATTAGGGCAATTGTAGATAAAGCGAC
>CAYZNO010000005.1:0-14370 GCA_964479685.1 uncultured Gammaproteobacteria bacterium | reverse complement strand
AGTGAAAAACGCCCTTGGTCTTGCCGAAAGTAAATTCCAAATTGGTTCAATTCGACTCGAACCAGGAGAAAAAGTAATTATCACGTCTGATGGAATCCACGATAATCTAACTAAAGAGGAGATGGAAAAGATAGCTGCCCAAGGCCCATCCTCCCTCGTCGATGCGGCCAGAAAACGTTATACCGAAGGTGTTTTAAGATCTAAACCTGACGATAAAACCGCAATCATTTTTGAAGTACCTGAAATTATCAAGGCCGAGGATATAATAGAAGAGCCAGATGAGGAGATCGTTGAATTAAACGAAGAGGATATAGAAGCCATACCTATTGAAATTATGGAAGCCGAGGATAGAAGAAAAAGCGCTGAAGAAACAGAAAGAATTAAAAAAGCGATTGGGCTATAAAGATAACTAAAAATCCCGCCTCTCGGCGGGATTTTTTTATGAGATCCTTCGCTGCTCTCAGAATGACGCTACAGTGTCATTTTCTTTTCTCAATTTCCTCCCTAATCTTTTCAATAAATTTTTTCACGGTCATAATCATGGTCTTCTGCTTGCCGCGGACGCGGACGTTCAGCTTTTTCCCGCCCATTTCTTTATCCCCGATTACCAGCATATACGGCGCCTTCTGCTTTTCTGCTTTTCTTATTTTATATCCCACTGTTTCATTAAAATCATCAACATGAACGCGCAGGCCTTCTTTTTCCAGCATTTTCGCCAATTTAAACGACGGCTTAACGTGGCGTTTGCCGACCGGGATAATATCAACTTGAACCGGCGCGAGCCAGGTCGGAAAAGCTCCGGCGGTTTGTTCAACTAGAAAAGAAAAAAATCTTTCGAAAGAACCCATAATCGCCCGATGGATGATTACTGGCTTTTCTTTTTGACCTTTTTCATTGGTAAACTCCAGATTAAATTTTCCCGCCGAGTAAAAATCAACTTGCGCGGTGGCAATAGAATCCTCTTTTCCTAAAACATTTTTTATCTGTACGTCAATTTTCGGACCGTAAAACGTCGCCTCACCTACGCCAACGACGTATTTCACCCCGAATTCTTTTAACGCTTCTTCTATTGCCTTGCCGGCTTTGGTCCACGTTTCCTTGTCTTCCACGTCGCCGTATTTTTCCTTATTGTTGAAATCCGGCAGGGACAGGCGATACCAATAATCCTTTATGCCGAAATCGGCGTAAACTTTCCGGAATAAATCCAAAACTCCCAGGAGCTCTTTCTTCAAATCTTCTTTGGCGCAATAAATATGCGCGTCATTCTGGGTAAAGCACCTGGCGCGGATCAGGCCGGTTAAAACGCCCGATCGTTCAAAACGGTGGCACAATCCGAATTCAGCCAGCCGCAAGGGCAGATCCCTATAGCTCAAATTCTTGTTTTTATAAATCATGTGGTGGTGCGGGCAATTCATCGGCTTCAGATAATATTCTTCGCCCTCGATGTCAACCGGGCTATACATATCCTCGTGATAATGGGCCAAATGTCCGGAAGTTTCATACAATTTTTTATGAGTCAAAACCGGCGTATAAACATGCTTGTAGTTTTTTTTCATCTCTTTCTCGTACATGTAATCCTCAAGTTTCCTCCGGATAAAAGCGCCGTTCGGCAGCCAAAGCGGCAATCCCTTGCCTACTTCTTCTGAAATCATAAATAGCTCCATGTCTTTCCCGAGTTTCCTATGATCCCGTTTTTCCGCCTCTTCAAGCATTTTTATGTATTCGTCAATCTCGGACTGTTTTTCGAAGGCAACGCCGTAAACGCGCTGCAACATCGGCCGTTTTTCATCGCCCCGCCAATACGCCCCGGCGACCGAAGTCAGTTTGAAGGCGCCGATTTCTTTGGTTGAAGCAATATGCGGCCCGCGGCAAAGATCGCTAAACCGGCCGGTCTTATAAACCGTAACTTTATCACCAATTTTTTCCATCTTGCCGTCCTCGCCGACTGTCCCCTCGCGCAATAATTCTACTTTATAAGTCTGCTTGAAATGATCGAACATAGCGATCGCTTCGTCGCGCGACATTTCTTGCTTTTCAAACGGCAGATTTTCTTTGATTATATCCCGCATCTTAGCTTCAATTTTTGGCAGATCGGCCACAGTCAAGGGTTTGTCCAGTTCGAAATCGTAATAAAAGCCATTTTCCACTGCCGGGCCGATGCCGAATTTGACATTTGGGAATATTTTCAAAACCGCGGCTGCCAAAACGTGCGCCGTTGAATGGCGCATCATTTCCAATTTAGCTTTATCCATAAAATTAAAATAAAAAACAATAAATTTCGCGAAGACGATTACCGAGCAAGTTTATTCCAATTTACAAAAATCCAGAAAAACTTACAAAAATAAGGCAGTTTCACTTCCGCGAAATTTATAGAAATTTATCGTTATTTTTTAATTATTACCTTAATGTTGTTTTTCATCTGTGGAACCTTCTTGACCCAGAACGGAGAAAATTTTATCGTGATGCGCTCAATCTCGGGATAAGTCGAAAGATACTGAATTATCTGCTCCCTGTCCAGCCCTATAAATTTATCCGTATCAAACATCGGATTGTCTGAACGCAAGGACATTTCTCCCTCCAGACGGACTCTGATATTGGCTTCATGCGCCGCCAAATCATATTTTTCCACCAGGAAAGTCATCGTGTCGTATTTTACGCCGACTAACTCTTTACCGGACGGCACCTTTGCCGCGAGCTGACCGGCCGCTAAACTTTCAATATCACGCCGATAGAAAGCTATCCCGACAACTTTCAATTTTATCTTTATAGTAAATTTTTCGCCCTCTTCTCCCGCTCCGAGGCTACTGCGCTTTTCATTTATTTCTTTAATTAGGACCTTGCCTAAAACTTCCCCGGCGGCTTTCATTTCTGATTTCAAACTTCCGATAACCTGTTCAGAGAGAGTTTTTGTCAAATCTTCATAAGCCTTTCCGATGTCCGCCTCGGTAGCGAATTTCACCTCCCTTTTCCCTCCGCTCATTGGAGCAAAACTCTGTCCGTAAATCTTATCCTGAAGCCCTTCCCAGAGACCGGGAATCGTAAAAGTTGTCGGCCCCAATTTTTCCGCCTCCTCGCTCGGCTTATCGGCATAAACTTCCGCTTCGACCTTGCCGCCGGCGGGGACCGTAACACCTTTTTTTAAACGGTATAAAATTCCTTCCTTGGCAAGAAACCTTGTTGTGGCAACTAGTGGCTGGTCTTTGCTGTAATTATTTATAATAGTAAGTTTTCCTCCGACATCGCCTTCTGTAATTTTACTACCTGTCGTTGGATATTCTTTTTCAGCGGTAACGGTTGTTTCGGTGAGTTTCCCGTCAATAGAAACCGAGCCAGGCACGTCGGCCGATGGCGCGCCAGCCGTATCGCCGACTTCTTCAATATCGGCGATAAAATCGACGCTCAATGGCTCTTTTGCCAGAGAAATCGTGATTTCGGCTTTGCTTAAAACAAAATAAGCCGCTAGTAAAACCAAAATCCCAGTTAAAGCAACGAATCCAAAAGCAATCTTTCTGTAAAACTTTACCGGCGCCTCCGATTTTGGCTCCGTTTTTATCTTGGTTGCCATACTGCCTCCTAAAATTTTAATTTATAAATTTAAATATCGTTAATATTCTCATCTCTTTTCTTCAGCCATTTTCTTGTTCCCCAAATAACCGTTAACCCGACAAGCGCGCCGATCGGAAAAGAAAAAAACGGATTTTTAGCACTCAAAAAATTTACTCTTACGGTTGTGGAAAATTTCTTGCTGTAACCAGTCTGATCTTTAGCTTCCATGGTGACAACATAAGTCCCTGCCCGCCCGTAAGAATATTTTACCTGATTTCCACTTGCTTTTGCACCATCTCCCAAGCTCCAATCGTAAGTAAGTTGGCTGACGACCGAACCGCCGTTAACTTTAAAAATAAAAGTATTCCAATCGAGCTTGGCCGAATCGACAAAAATGTTTTTGAAAACCTCGTCCTCTGGCAAACTCAGGCCACTACTATCCTGAACTTCAAAAATTCCATCTTGCCCCGAGATCCCGTTTCCCATGTTGCTATCTTCACCATTACCGCTGCCGGCCGAACCGCAGGCGTCGCCCTTGCCGTCGTTATCACTGTCTGTCTGATCGGCGTTAGCGACCAACGGACAATTATCTTTTCCGTCTAGCACCCCATCATTATCGGTATCTGAATCTAGTGGATCTGTGCCAATCTGCCGCTCATTTATATCACTAAAAGAATCATTATCGTCGTCCGAGTCGCAAGCGTCGCCGACACCATCTTTATCAGTGTCTGTCTGCGAAGCGTTGGCTACCGAGCGACAGTTGTCGCGGCTATCCGGCACGCCGTCACCGTCGCTATCAGTTGAGGGCGGCGGACTACTGTTGTCTACTATGTCGCAGGCGTTTCCTTTGCCGTCATGATCGCGGTCGGCCTGATCGGGGTTAGAGACGAGCGGACAGTTGTCTCTGCCATCAAAAATTCCGTCATCATCACTGTCCGGATCAACTGGGTTTGTTCCAATTGTTATCTCATCGCTATCGGATAGACCGTCGTTATCGTCGTCTGAGTCGCAAGAATTGCCAATTCCGTCACCGTCTGTGTCGGCCTGATCCGGATTGGAGATATTGGGGCAGTTATCATTTTTATCTATAATCCCGTCGCCATCTTCATCTTTTTCAGGATAAAATAAACCTGTCAACGCCGAATCATTGGCCGGATTCTCATCTCTCGGCGTCTGCCCTTTAATATCAACTCTAATGTTAAAATTACCCGATGGAACAATCCAGTCCACAAAAATTTCATCACTCAAACCGCCAGCCCGGACAGAAATTACCTGTGACTCACCAATCAGGGTTGGCCCAGCAAAAAATTGGACATAACCTAAAACATCTTTTGTCCCATAGTTATGCACTGCCGCATAAAGCCTGATAGGCTGGCCAACAATCAAAGGCGAGCTGGCAAAAAAAATGTCGCCAGAACTAATACCGAGGTCATAAGTTAATGTCTGCGCCGAAACAACTTGCCCGAAAACGACTAAGCTTAAAACTAAAAAACTGAAAAAAACTATTTTTAGGCTGAGTTTTGCCATATTTTTAAAAAATAATTAATTCTAACTCTGTTTGATTAATAATCCTTCCTTCAAATTATACAAGAAAAATGATTTTAGGGCAAATCCTTTTTGTGAAAAATTAAACTTAATTTTTACTATATTTCGACATTACCCGAGCCAACAACCTGCTCAAGGGCTTTTTGGCAATCTTCGCTTAAAGCGACCGCGTAATCGGTTGCAATCTTTTTTCTCCCTCCCTCGCCCAAAATTGAAAGGATAACTTTCGAATCGCCCTTATATTGAAAAAAAATATTTTTTAATTTTTGTACTGTTTCCGGAGTCAGAGAATTCAATCTTACGCATATGGCGCCTGCGTCCGATTTACCTGCGTCCACAGCCGATTTACTGACCGGACCGGCTGTTTCTAGAGAACTGCCGTGCTCGGAAAATTTGACCGCGCTCGGTCCGCAACCAGCTAAAATTTTGCCGATATTATCTCTCGTTATTTCTTTGGCTGTTTCACAGATGAGTTTCATCTCGCCATCCTTGTCGGAAACTCTTCCTGAGACGATAACTATTTTGCCACCCTGCCATATTTCCGACATATTTTTCAAAACCTTGGGGAAAATCAAAAGTTCGGTTGGGCCAGAAAGATCTTCAACTTTCACAAAAAGCATCGGCTCACCGCTACGCGTAACGACTTTTTTTATTTCATTTATTACTCCAGCGACCATGACCCTGCTATTTGGTGGACATTGGCCCAATTTCATACAGGGAACGGTTACATCTTTGAGCTCAGAAGTAAATTCGGACAACGGATGTTCGGTGATATATAGTCCCAATAATTCCTTTTCCCAGGTCAATCTTTGCTCCTTAGTCGCCTCGAGCGCCGCATCAAGCCGTAAAGTCGGAATACCGCTTTCTGCCGCCATAATTCCGAACAAACTTGTCTGTTGACTTGCCACTTCTTTACCGAGACCTTTTGTGAAGTCAAGCAGTTTATCTAAATTTTCAAGCATCTGGTTTCTTTCCCCAAAGTGATCGAGAGCGCCGCATTTAATTAAACTTTCCAACGATTTTTTATTGAGATCTTTAGTTTGTACCCGGCTCAAAAAATCTTCAAGATTTTTATATTGACCATTGGCTTTCCGTTCGTGGATGACCGTTTTTACGATATTTTCCCCGACATTTTTTACTGCTAACAGCCCGAAACGGATACGCGGCTTACCCTCGGCGAGCGAAGAGGCAACCACGGTAAACGTAGAAAAACTTTCGTTGATATCCGGCGGCAGAACTTCGATCCCCATCTGTTTACACTCTTCAACCAAAATGGCAATTCTCTCAATATCGCCCTGATCGGAAGTCAGAAGCGAAGCCATAAATTCAGCCGGATAATTCGCCTTAAAATAGGCTGTTTCATAAGCGATTCTCGCGTAACAGGCGGCGTGCGATCGGTTAAACCCGTAACCGGCAAAAGGCTCGATAAAAGCGAAAACGTTTTCTGCCGTTTCGCGGCTGACGCCGTTTTTCACGCAGCCATTGATAAACTTTTCTTTTTGCTCAGCCAGGAGTTTTGCAATTTTTTTCCCAACTGCCTTACGCAAAATATCGGCTTCGCCTAAAGTAAAACCGGCAAGATCGCGCGCGATCTGCATAATTTGTTCCTGGTATACCGCGATACCATAAGTGTTTGCTAGTATCGGTTCTAATTTTGGATGGAGATATCTGATTTTCTTTTTAGAATTTTTACCGGTAATAAAACTTGGGATCCATTCCATTGGACCAGGCCGATAAAGCGCGACCATGGCAATAATATCTTCAAAAATATTCGGATGAAGCTCGCGTAAATACCTTTTCATGCCAGAAGATTCAAGCTGGAATACGCCGGTTGTCTCACCTTTTTTCAAGAGATCGAAAGTCTTAGGATCTTCGAGCGGAATATTGTCTATATTAATTTTTTGCCCATGAATTTTTTCTATGATTCCCAGAGTATTTTCCAAAATGGTTAGGTTTTTTAATCCTAGAAAATCCATTTTCAAAAGACCTAAATCCTCAATCGGATGCAGAGAATACTGAGAAACGATCGTCTGGTCGCCGCTTGAAGCGAACTGTAAAGGAGTGTAGCAGTCAAGCGGTTCTTTGGTGATAACCACGCCGCAGGCATGGGTTGAAGCGTGCCTGGCGACTCCTTCTAATTTCATTGCCGTATCGATGAGTTTTTTGGCGCCGGGATCCTTATCATAAAATTCCTTGAATTCGAAAATATTTTTTAAGGCTTCATCTAGGGAAAAAGTCATTGGAATAAGTTTCGCGGCCTGGTCACAATAACTATAAGGATAATCCAGCACTCTCCCGACATCGCGCACGGCAGCCCGGGCGGCCATTGTTCCGAAAGTGATGATCTGGGCAACATGATCACGGCCGTATTTGCCCTCGACGTAACGGATCACTTCGTCGCGCCTGGTATCGGTAAAATCGAGATCAATATCTGGCATACTGATTCTCTCTGGATTCAAAAATCTTTCGAAAAGCAGGTTGTGGGTCAGCGGATCGATATTGGTGATGTTGGTAAGATAAGAGACGATCGAACCGGCGGCACTGCCGCGGCCCGGTCCGACCACTATACCGTTTCCTTTGGCCCAATTGACAAAATCCTGAACAATCAAAAAGTAGGAAGCGAAACCGGTTTTATCTATCACCGACAGTTCATAATTAAGCCGCTCGATTATTCTTTCGGTAGTAATCCCGCTTGCCGGCGAAAAATCTTCTTTAAAAACAAAATTCTCTCCGATTTTTACTACTCCGTATCTTTTCTCCAACCCCTTAAAACAAATTTCGCGTAAATAATCATTGGCTGTCTTGCCGTCCGGAACTTCAAAATGCGGCAAAGTAATTTTTCCGAGATCAAGTTCGACATTGCACATCTCGGCGATTTTCATAGTATTCTCAATTGCCTCGGGCGTATCTCGAAAATCATTTTTCATTTGCTCCGCGAGACGCATGGAATAATCCTCTCCGAGCATGCACATTCTATCTTTGTCGCCAATTTTCTTTTTCGTCTGAAGACACAAAAGCACGTCCTGGGCCTCGGCGTCTTCCGGATTCAAATAATGGATATCGTTCGTCGCGATAAGCGGCACGCCTAACTTTTTTGAAAAATTTATCAATTCGCGATTAACAATCCCCTGTTCCTGGCTCGAGGGATGATGCTGTAATTCGAGATAAAAATTTTCTTCGCCGAATAATTTTCGGTATTTAAAAATTAATTCTTCAGCCCGTTTAAAATCGCCACTAAGAATAGCCACTGGAACTTCCCCCTGGAGACAAGCGGTTGAAGCAATTAAACCTTCGTGGTATTTCTCGAGTATTTCCCAATCAATACGCGGCTTGTAATAAAAACCCTCGAGATGCGCTATCGAGGTAATCTTGATCAGATTTTGGTAGCCGGTTTTGTTTTTTGCCAAAAGGATTAGGTGATACGGCCGCTCGTCGATTTTTGCTCGCTTGTTTTGCCTGCCGTTTCTCGCCAAATATGTTTCCACCCCTAAAATCGGCTTAATACCGGCCGCCTTGCATTTTTGGTAAAACTCAACAATGCCGTACATTACGCCATGATCAGTAAGCGCGAGCGCGGTCATGTTATCTGCCTTGGCTTTTGCCACCAAATCGTCAATTTTTGCCAAACCGTCAAGCAAACTGTAATGACTGTGGGTATGGAGGTGGACAAACATAAATGACTAAAATCAAAAGTCAAAATTCCTCCTTATTCTTAAAAAAATAAAAATGCGCAGGAATTTTGACTTTTGTTAACTAACTTTAAAGTAAAGCCTTATCTCTTGCTTTTCTTTTTCCGCTCCCCGACAAAATCAATCAGTTTCTCGACCGCTTTACCAACAAGACCGATGTAGGCCGAAGTATGGTCGAATTTATCCCTGATTTTTTCGACGGCCTGGCTTATTTTTTCTACCTTTTCTTTAAAACTCCCGACCAGTTGATTCGCCTGGCGCAGCATCATTATAACATAATAAAGCGTCCAGGAAATAAAAATCGTCAGCCACAGTACCGAGAAAGCCAAAACCACATAAAGCAAATCTTTGCTTGTCTCGATCATATTTTTATGACGGCTGAGGCGGCGCGATAAACGCCAAAGCGTTAATCGCGGGCTTCAGTCTGCTCCCCCTTACTCAGGCCCTTTGTTTGGCCCCGAATTTTTGATTTAATTTTTGGATAATCTTTTCCTGTATTTTTTTTGCTTCCTCTAGTTTTAGCGTCCGACTATCGGAGCGATAAACAATTCTGAAAGCCAGGCTTTTCTTACCTAAATCAACTCCCTTACCCTCGAAGACATCGAATAACTTGACCTCTTTTACTAGATTATTTTCAACCTCAAAAATTGTTTTGAAAAGATCTTCCCAACGAGTTTTTTGGGGAACTATAACCGCCAAATCAAATTCAACGGACGGGTATTTGGGAACCGACTTAAAAAATACTTTATCCGAATAAATTTTTGTGAGTTCGTCAAAATTAATGCCAAAGATGCCAACCCTGTGCTTAATGCCAAAATTATTCTGGATGCGAGGCGAGAGTTCCGTGACTATGCCAAGTGTCTTTCCGCCGACGTTTACCTGTAATGTTCTGTCCGGATTAGCCCAGGCGGGTGCGTTGTCTTTCCAAACTACAAATTGATAATCCACGCTTGCTGCCCCAAGAAGCAAGGCTACAGCCTCCTTGGCTTCATAAAAAGGAGTGTCATTGCCCTTTTCTAAAATCATCCCTGCTAAAGATTTATCCTGCTGAGGCAAAAACTCTTTCTTTTTGTCGTCCTTGTAATATTCTCCATTTTCTGGATAAAAAATAGTTCCAATCTCGAACACTCTAATCTTATCAAAAAAATGCTGGTTTTGCGAAATGTTTAAGATTAAGTTCGACACCAAACTTTGGCGCAGGTGGGTTAAATTTTTATTAATCGAATTTTTAAGCCGGATGTGTTTTGTCGGATCAAAACCGGTCTGACGCAAAATTTTTTCGTCAACAAAAGAATAATTATACACTTCGCTCATTGAAAGGCCTTTGGCCAAAATATTTTTTACTACCCGTTCTACCTTTCGCGCGCGATTTTCTTCTGGCGGATCAAGAGACACTTCCGGCATCTCTGGCGCGATATTTTCGTAGCCATAAATTCTCGCTATTTCTTCAACCAAATCTTCGGCTATACCGATATCCTTGATTGCCCGCCAACTCGGAACTTTAACTAAAAGATTCTTGCCGGATTTTTTGACGCCAAAACCTAATCCTTTCAAAATTTCCTCCGCTCTTTTTGGCAAAATATGCTGTCCAATTTTTTTATCCAGATCTTCCAGGCTAAGTTTAATTTGTGGAAATTTTAATTTAAAATTTTTAACATCAATAACCTTTCCCGCCAAGCGCGCTCCGGGGATTATCTCGGTAACTAAAGCGAGCGCTCTCGTTATTCCCTCTTCCGCAAGATTCGGATCCAATCCTTTTTCAAAGCGCATCGAAGCGTCGGTCCTGAGACCAAGCCTGGTCGAGGTTTTTCTAACGCTCGTAAAATCGAAATTTGCCGCTTCAAAAATAACCCTTGTCGTCCCCCCACCGATTTCCGAGTTTTTCCCTCCCATTACTCCGGCAATTGCCACTGGTTTTTTTGCATCGGCAATCACAAGCATCTCTTCTTCAAGTTTCTTTTCTGCGCCGTCGAGCATAACTATACTTTCCCCGCGTTTCGCGGTCCTGACGAAAATTGTTTTTATTTTTTCGCTTTCCAACTTATCATAATCAAAAGCGTGAAGCGGTTGGCCAAGCTCCAGCATCACGTAATTCGTTATATCAACAATATTATTGATAGCGCGCACTCCGACCGCCTCTAATCGCCACCTTAACCATTCCGGCGAAGGAGCTATTTTTACGTTTTCCACCACCGCGCCAAGATATCTCGGACAAAGTTTTTTATCCTGAACTTTTACTTCCAACTTCAAAATTGTCTTGGCCGGTGCTTTTATTTTTTTTGTTTCGTATTTTTTTAATTTTTGGCCGGTGAGAACCGCGACTTCCCGCGCCATACCGTAGTGACCCCAAAGATCTGGACGGTTGGAAAGAGATTTATTATCCACTTCAAAAATAATATCTTTGACCGGTAAAATATCCCCGAGTTTTCCGCCGATTTTTGCTTTTTTGTCTAAGATCATAATGCCAGTATGTCCACCCCCGAGCCCGAGTTCATCTTCGGCACAAATCATACCTTCTGACATTATCCCGCGTACTTCGCGCTTCTCCAGATTAAGGCCGCTGGGTAAAACAGTTCCGGGTAAGGCCACGGCGACTTTCTGTCCAGCAGCGACGTTCGGCGCGCCGCAGACAATATTTAAAACTTTCCCGCCGCCCACCGCAACTTTTGTCGCTGAAAGCCGGTCGGCATTAGGATGTTTAACGCACTCCAGCACTTCGCCAATTATAATTTTATCCAAAATTTCTCCTTTTCTTTCAATACCTTCGATCTCAACTGTTGAAAGCATAAGGCGGGACCCAACCTCCTCTGGCGTAATTTTCGCGGGGATGTTTACAAAATCCTTCAGCCAATTAAATGATATTTTCATAAATTAAAATTGATTTAAAAATCTTAAATCACCCCCGCAAAAAAGCCTGACGTCGTCAATTCCGTATTTTAACATCACAAGACGCATAAGACCGAAACCAAAAGCAAAACCGCTATATTTTTCCGGATCGATTCCTCCGGCCTTTAAAACATTGGGATGAATCATGCCGGCGCCGAAAATTTCCAACCAACCGGATTTTTTGCAAACTCGGCAACCGGCGCCTTGACACAAAAAACAAGAAACCTCGCCGTTTACTCCTGGCTCAACAAATGGATAAAATTTTGGACGCAGACGGACTTTTGTTTCCCCACCGTACAATTTTTTGGCCACAATTTCCAGAACGGCCTTCAAATTGGCAAAAGAAATATTTTTGTCAACCATAAACCCTTCCATTTGGTAAAGGGTGTGTTCGTGGCGAGCGTCGGTCGCTTCGTTTCTGAAACACCGACCGGGAACAATGGCTCGGACTGGCGCGCCATATTTTTCCATAACCCTAACTTGCATGGAAGAAGTATGCGTTCTCATCAAGAGATTCTCCCCCTCAACATAAAAAGTGTCCTGCATATCGCGAGCCGGATGCCAAGCGGGAATATTCAAGGCTTCAAAGTTATAATAATCCGATTCCAGCTCCGGACCGTCCAAAACCATAAAACCCATTGAAGCAAAAAGATCTTCAAGTTCATACTGAATTATGGAAATCGGATGCAGGTGGCCGAGTTCACGTCCGACTTTTGAGGCGGTAACGTCAATCCACTCTTTGCCAGAGACTCCGGGAACGGCTCCTAAATTATGCCTAGCCCGGCCAATCGCCGACGCGATTTCCTGCTTCACCTGGTTCGCCAAACTGCCCATCTTCCCTCTTTCCATCTCGGGCAACTCGCCAATCATCCGGATAATCTGGTTCAATTCGCTTTTCCTCCCTAAATATTTAATTTCCAAATTTTGCAACTGACCTGCGTCACGGATCTTTTCTATTTCCTTGAGCGCCAATGTTTTTAGTTGTTGTAATTTTTCCTGCGTCATTTTGTTTACAGAAATTTTGAAGTTTAATTATTGTACTATTCTTTCCCAAAGCCCGACAAATTTATCGCTAAACTTGGCTATATCACGGTAAGTCACAAGTAAAATCAAAACCATCAGCATGGCAAAACCGATGTTATGGACCAGGTTCTCGATTTTTTGGCTAACCGGTTTACGGCGTATTTTTTCAATAATGAGAAAAAGAATACGTCCGCCGTCCAACGCCGGAAATGGTAAAAAATTAATTACTGCCAAGTTTACCGAAAGCATTGCCGTAAATTGCAAAAGATAGATAAAACCCATTCTCGCCACCTGGCCGGTTAAAACGGCAATCCCGACCGGACCAGAAAGATCGACTGAAACTTTCTGAGTGATAATCAAATTTTTTATTAATTCGTAAAAAGCGACAATAACTTCACCGGTGAAAGTTACCGTAGCCGCCGCGCCTTTCCATAAAGCCAGATACCATGGATACGAAACGATTCCCGATTTTAAAAGTCCAACTCCGATTCCCCCGCGGCCGGATTCGGGCAAAAAAACCGGGGTAATTTCTTTCTCAATCTGACCGCCGTTCCGTTCGAAAACCATCTTCACCGGTATTTCGATTTTCCCGGCGACGTAATCCTGCATCTGCTCGATTTTTTCTATTTTTTGTCCGTCAATACTTAAAAGCGTGTCGCCCGGCTGAAGCTCAGCGTCTTTGGCCGGAGTGCCATCTAATACCTGTATAACTTGAATCTTTGCGTCGCGAATTCTCGCATAACCGTTTTCCCCGTCTATCGCCTGCGGCAGGCCAACCATAAAACCGAACGATAGAAGAACCGCGGCTAAAACAAAATTCATCAGAACTCCGCTCGCTAAAATCAGCGAACGCTGCCAAATTTTTTTATGGGCAAAACTGTCAACATCTTCTTTGTTTTCTCCGCCTTCTCCTTTTATTTTTACAAATCCGCCGAGCGGTATCCAATTTATTGAATAAATCGTCTCCCCGCGCTTGACGCCGAACATCCTCGGCGGAAAACCAAAACCGAATTCTTCCACCTTGACCCCGTTTTTGCGGGCAGCCACAAAATGACCGAGCTCGTGAACGAAAACCAAAAGCCCCAGAATAAAAAAGAAAACCAACAAAGTAATTATCATGAAAAAAAATTAATTTTTAAAATTTACCTTCGGCAGTGGCTTTTTCAAACTTTACCCCGCGGCCAAGAAGTTCTTTAGCGATAACTGGTACTTGAGGAGTCAAATCTGAAACAAAAAATAAATTATCACCGCTTTTTTGGAGCGTCCTCTCCGTCTCGGTGTGATCCGCTAAAAATTTTTTAAGTTCTTCAACAACTTCTTCGGCCGAATCAATTAATTTCACCTTACGTCCGGCTCTAACGCTTATGATTTTTTTCAATACCGGATAATGCGTGCAACCGAGAATCAGCGTATCAATTTGTTTATTTTTAAGCGGCTGTAAATATTTTTTAACGATTCTTTTTGTTTCTGGATCGAAAAGCCATCCCTCTTCAACCAAAGGAACGAGCAGTGGGCAAGCCCGACTTATAACCTCAATATCATGCTGTTCTTTTCTAATCATTGTTTCGTAAATCCCGCTCCCGATTGTAGCCCTTGTTCCGATAACGCCAATTCTTTTTTTACGGGTCGCGGCAACCGCCCTTTGGACAGCCGGAACAATAACTTCAAAAACCGGCACTTC
>CAYZNO010000004.1:0-14612 GCA_964479685.1 uncultured Gammaproteobacteria bacterium | reverse complement strand
TGGACCAGTGAATAAGCCAAGGTTGCGAGGGTTTGCGAGTCGAAGTGGCGGCGCCGTGGGAACGCACGTTCCGCGCTTGCAGGTCTTCCCTTTTTGGTGCAACCATGCAAAAGACCATGTTTGCGGTCGCGGTCGTCCTTATTTTGGCTAACGTAGGTTTAGCTACCAAGATTAACGATCTTGGCATAACCGGGAGAAATGGAGAAATGCTCCAACGAGTGCGATTGCTTAACAACAAGGTTATTATAATGGAAGAATTGCAGGGTAAGTTCGTTTTTTTCTCGGATAGCCTGATGGATTTCGCCAAAAACGTTACGCCCGGCATCCGGATTAGCAGTTTGGCCCTTACGAGTGATGGGCAGATTTTAACCGCTAATGGCGTGGCCGCTACCCGGGAAGATTTGATTAATTTTAAAAAAAATCTCGAGACAGTCAGCAGATTTTCCGAGGTGGAAATTTCAACGGAAGATATTTCAAGCAAAGAGTTGGTGGATTTTGGGCTGAAAGCAGTTGTTAATTTTTCGAAATTGCGACAGTGATATGACATTTAATAAATTAAACTTAATTTATGTTATCCTGCTGGCTATTCTTCTGGTATGCGGAATTTTGCTGTTTTCGACCACGATTGTAGACGTTGTGCGTCAGAGGGAAGCGCTCCGGAATGATGTTAAAAGAATTTCCGAGGATTTTTTGCGTCAGCCGTCGCTTAAGGAGGTGGAGAGGAATATAGACAAAAAGGAAGCGGATATTAATAATGTTTCAAAAAATTTTTTTGTTCCGGTAACCGACGAATTTGAATTTGCTAAATCGTTGGAAAATCTGGCGGGCGAAGGAATAATCCAGAAAGTAAAATTTGATATTAGTAAAAAAACAGAAGAAAAAGGTTATGTTAGTGTCCCCCTCGAAATAACCGCGGAATCAGATTTTTCAAAAATCCTTGGCTATATTGAAAGACTAGAAAAAATTAATTATTTTTTCGTGATAAATTCAGTCGAGATCGCTGATCTAAAATCCGGCGGCAGCGGCCCGGCAAAGGTGGGGGCGGCGATAAGAGGTTTTGTTTATTGGTTTTGAATTCGTTAAACTATGGAAAAAATAGTCGGTCATTTTGAAAAAAAATTACTTAAAGCGGCCTTCTTCATTATTCTGTTATCGCTTGCCGGCTTTTTGGTTTTTGCTTATTTTTATCTTCTTGTTCCGCTTGAAGATATTAATTTCATTTCTTTATTCGAGAAAGAATCTAGCGTTTATCCGGGGAAAATTTTGTTGACTGAAAAAATAGTCGCCGGACAGGAAAAAAGAGCCGAGACTAAAACGCTTGAGGGCGTCATTGCTCCTGATATTTTTTCCGTAAGCAAAAAAGAAACGGAATCCCCGGCGGAGGGAGAAAGACAAACATTGTCCCTGGATCTGACAGTCAACGGTAAGGACGGCATAAGTTACGCTAATTTTGGGGATACGCTGAATTACGTCTTAGTGTATCGGAATGAAAGCGGAAATGATGTTGAAAATTTGGAAATAAAAATCAACACCTACTCGACGTCTCAGAACAACAAGATGCTTTTAAACTGGTCTACGCTCGAAGGCGCGGACGGGGCAAGTGTTTACGGCTTTCAGGTTTCTCCTGAACTGCGCCGCGGCACGATTACTTGGACCAGCCGAGAAATAAGCCCATTCAAAAAAATAGCTCCAGGAGAGGAAGGGCAAATTAATTTTAAAATAAATATTAAACCATTTTCGGAGGTTAGTGTTTGGCAGGCGGAAAAATTTGAAATAGCTAGTTCAGCCAGCGCTATAATCGGAGGAACTAACGGTCGCGAGGGCACGGGAGTAGTGGAAAGCAATTCGGTAGTCCTTATCGTGGAAAAAAGGGAATAAGGCAATAGTGGGCCGGCAACGCCATAACCGCGCCGGGGGTTTTGATAATTTTTTCAATGTATGGTAAGTTATGATTTGATTGGCGTCCGTAGCTCAGTGGATAGAGCACTGGTCTTCGCCCAGTCATCCGACTGGGCGTCCGGTCGAATGACCGGACAGAACACATTATGTGTTACGTTTATGTTTTGCTATTAACAAACGGCGATCTTTATAAGGGTTCGACATCCGACCTAAAAAAACGTTTCATTGAACACAACAAAGGCAAGGTTGCGTCCACTAAAAATTTCAGGCCATTGAAGTTGATTCATTACGAGTGCTATTTATTAAAATCTGACGCCAGGAGACGTGAAAAATTTCTGAAGACAACCGAGGGGAAAAGGTTGCTTTGTCAGCAAATAAGAGATACCCTGGTAGAGTTCAAGGGAAAAAAGCGCCCGTAGCTCAATGGATAGAGCACTGGTCTTCGGAACCAGGGATGTGGGTTCGATTCCTGCCGGGCGCAAAAAAATCAACTCGGAATAAAACATAATAACGCGCCCATAGCTCAGCTGGCAGAGCAGTCGCCTCTTAAGCGAACGGTCGGAGGTTCGAATCCTCCTGGGCGCATTTTTTAATTATAACGTTTTAGAAAAAAGGATGGATTTGTGTTATACTTAATTAGCAAGCCAGATTAAACTTATATGAGAGAGGGGAAAAATTCGATAAAAATTAGTCTGTTGCGGAAATTTAGTATTGCTTACATTATTATTATTATTACTTCTTTGTTTTTTGGAGGATTTATACTTTATCGGCAAATTAAGATTAAAACAACAGAAGTCATGCGAAAAGGATTAACGGAATGGGCTGTGGCGGCTTCTAATTTTATAGACGTTGAGGAGCACGAAAAACTCATCAATCCGGCGGATGAAAATTCGGCTCAATACGAAAAAGTCCGCAAACCGCTCTCGCTGTTAATTAGAAATAATGAAAGACTTCAAAGTATTTATACTTTGCGGAAAACGGGCGAGTCGGGGATAGGGAAATTTGTTATAGATACCACCGATCCGGACGACAGCAATGGTAACGGCATCCTGGAAGTTGAAGAAGATAGGGCGCATCTTGGAGAGGAATACAATACGTTTGAATACCCGGCCATGGAAGAATCTTTTTCCGGCAAGCCGGCGGCTGATCAGGACGTCGCTTGCGATAAATGGGGTTGTTGGCTTTCGGGTTACGCTCCGTTGAGAAATGAAGCGGGCAAGGTAGTCGCGATTGTTGGGGTTGATCTGGATGCCGATGATCTTGTGGCCCAGATAAGAGGATGCACCAGTTTGTTATTTATGATTTTATTGTTGACGATGGTTATTTCTTTTATCGTCTTCTTGCTAGTTTTCAGATTTTTCAGCCGGCCCCTTATGGTTTTAGAGCAAGGCATAGAAAAGTTTTCTGAGAATCTCGATTATCGCATTGACAATCCGGAAACAGGCGACGAGTTTGAGTCTATTACCAAAAAATTCAACGAAATGGCCGAAGAAGTCGCTGCTTCCCATCGAGATTTGGAAAAAAGAGTTGCTAGAAGAACCAAAGAATTGAGTGAAGCCAATAAAGATCTGTCGGAAAAGAACAGCAAACTTAAAGAAATGGATGAGATGAGAAAGAATTTTGTCAGTTACACCGCTCATGAACTTAAAAATCCTCTGAACGTTTTCCGTTGGTCGCTCGAGATGCTCCGCAACGAAGATTTGGGCAAAATAAATCTGGATCAGAGAGAAATTATTGATCAAGTTTATACTTCCAACGAACGGCTGATGAATCTGGTCAAAGAGCTGCTCGATGTTTCGAGACTTGACGAAGTAAGACTCAAAGTTCAGCCGGCGCCTTGCCGGATTGAAGATATTATTGATGAAGCAGCCGGTAACCTGGCCGTAAAAATAAAAAATCAAGATTTGAAGTTTGTATGGAATAAACCGGCAACGGAGATACAAAGGGCTCTGGCTGATAAAGACAGGATTTTGCAGGTTCTTCTGAATCTTCTGAGCAACGCGGTAAAATTCACTCCCTCTGGCAAGAAAATTGAAGTTAAAGTTTCAATAACTGATAAAATCGCGCCGCCGGATATTTCTGCCCGCTACGGTTTTGTTGGAAAGGATAAAAAATATATTTTAGTTTCGGTAGCCGACGAAGGGCTTGGCATACCAAAAGCGGAACAGGAAAAGATGTTTACCAGATTTTTCCGCGGTTCTAATGTTAAGAAGGCCAACATTGAGGGAACTGGCCTCGGCATGTTTATAACTTTTGAAATTGTTAAATTGCACAACGGCGCTCTCTGGTTCGAATCGGAAGAAAATAAAGGGACTAAATTTTATTTCACTCTTCCAGCAGTTTGATTTTTTTTAAGCAGTAAATTTATTGAATTGATATGGCAAGCAAAAATAAAAAAACAATACTCCTAGTGGACGACGAAGAGAATATTAGGGAAATTTATAAAACCAAACTTTCCCGGGACGGCTATAGAGTTATTACGTCTGATTCAGGGACAAAAGGAGCGGAGATGGCGCTTAAGAAAAGACCAGATCTTATTTTGCTTGACATCGTTCTGCCGATGAAGGAGGGTTTTTCGGTCCTTGAAGATTTGAAAAAAAATCCCAAAACAAGAAAAATACCAGTCATAATTTTTTCCAATCTTAATCAGGATTACGAGGAGAAGATGGCGAAAGAATTGGGGGCCGAAGCATATTTGGTTAAAACTAACGTCACTCCCAAAGAAGTAGTCGATGCCTTAAAAGATATTCTGGGCAAAAAATAGATAATTAATTTTTTATTAAGATTTATGATTAAAAAAAGTAAAAAATCAGAGAAAGTCAAAAAAACTATTCTTTTAGTGGAAGACGAGGCAGGCCTGCGGGAAATATACGAAACCAAATTTAAACTTGACGGTTATCGGGTTTTGTCGGCCGACACCGGAGCGAAAGCCATTGATTTGGCGTTGCACGAAAATCCCCAGGTTATTTTATTGGATGTGATTTTGCCGGGGAAGGATGGTTTTGCCGTGTTGGCTGAATTGAAAGCCAGTGAAAAAACAAAAAATATTCCGGTGGTTATTTTTTCCAATCTCGGCCAGGATTGGGAAATAAAAAAAGGTCAAAGTCTAGGCGCGGCTAAATTTTTAACCAAATCTAATGTTACTCCGGCCGAGGTAGCCAGGGCCGTCGGAGAAGTTTTAAAATAACAGGCAAAGAAAACAAAGCAGTTATTTATGGTGAAAACAAGAATAAAAAAAATAAACGAGCTCGAAGAAGTAAAGTCGGAATTTCTCGCCGTTGCCTCTCATAAGATGCGGACTCCGCTGACTGCCATAAAATGGTATGCGGAAAGTTTGCTGGCGGGAGACGCGGGAAAACTTGCTAAAGATCAGGAATGTTTTGTCCAACAGATTTTTTTAAGTAATCGGCGTCTGATTAATTTGCTGGACGATTTGTTGAGAGTTGCTCGGGTAGAGGAGGGTAGAATAAAAATAAAAAAGGAGAAGATTGATCTTTCTCAAATATTGAAAGGAGTAATCAAAAAAATAAAACCAGAGATTGATAGGAAAAAAATAAAATTATTTTACAAAGAAAATAAGGCGGAGATAAACGGCGATCAAGATAAAATCCAGCAGGTTTTCTTTAATCTGCTTGATAACGCCATAAAGTACAATTCGATCGGCGGGGGAATTAAAATAGAAATAAAGGGGGATGGGGAAAAATATCTCTGCAAAATTTCCGACTCGGGCATTGGCATACCGAAACGCCAGCAGAAAGTAATTTTTACTAAATTTTTCAGGGCCTATAATATCGTGACCATGAACACGGAGGGCAACGGTCTTAGTCTTTATCTTGTCAAATCTTATATCGAAAGCCACGGAGGGAAAATTTGGGTCGAATCGGCGCCGGGAAAGGGCAGCATTTTTTATTTTACCTTGCCGATCAACAAAAAAATTTTAAAAAACGCAAAATAATAAATATATAATATAATATGCCAGAGAAAAATAAAATAATGGTAGTTGAAGACGACCAGTTTCTTCATAAAATTCTTGCGATGAAAATTAAGTCGGAGGGGTTTGAGATTATTTCCGCCTATGACGGGGAGAGCGCGCTTAAAAAGGTCAAAGAGATGCCGGATTTGATTTTGCTTGATATTATTTTGCCGCAAATGAGCGGTTTTGAATTTTTAGCGGAAATAAAACGCGACAGCCGGCTGAAAAATATCCCGGTAATTGTTTTGTCAAATTTGGGTCAGGACGAAGATATTGAAAGGGCTAAATCTCTCGGGGCGCAGGATTATCTCGTCAAAGCCAATTTTTCAATTGACGAAGTAATTAAGAAGGCCAAAGAGTGGCTTGTGAGAAAAAAATAATTTTTTTTATTTTTTTAAATTTTGAGGCCGAAATAAAATGATAGATGATAAACAGCTTAAAAAAATTTTATTGGATTTAGAAATAGTTTCCGAACCTCAGATTGAAGAAGCCGAAGCCGAAGCAAAATTTCAAAAGCGGTCTTTAGCCGAAACAATCCTGGATAAAGATCTGATTTCCGATAAGCATCTCGGCCAAATTATGGCCGATTTTACGAATTTCCCGTTTGTCTATCTGAAGAATGAAAATATTCCCGAAGACGTTTTGAATATCGTGCCCGAAGCGATGGCGCGGAAACAAAAAGTGGTTGCCTTCGGAGAAGATGACGGCAAAATAAGGTTGGCCATGGGCGACCCGGCCGATCTTGAAACAATCAGGCTCATTTCCAAAAAAACCGGAAAAGAAGTTATCCCATATCTTGCGACAAAAAAAGATCTCGAAGCGGCCCTTGAAAGATATAAAAAAGACATTAAAAAAGAATTCAGTCAAATTCTTAAAGAGGGTATGGTTGAACTCGAGCAGGTCGCGGAAAATATTGAGAAAGGAGCGCTTGAGGTCCCGGTAGTGAATTTGGTTGATACAATTTTTCAGAACGCTTACGAATCCAATGCCTCGGACATTCATTTTGAGCCGCGCGAAAAACTATCCCTGCTCCGCTACAGAATTGACGGAGTCATGCATGATATTGCTTCGTTGCCTCGCGGCATACACGATTTGTTGGTGGCCCGGCTTAAAATATTGGCCAAACTAAAAACCGATGAACATTTTTCCGCCCAGGACGGAAAAATAAGGCAAGTCTTGGACGGAGAGATGGTTGATATCAGGGTTTCGATCGTGCCGATAGTCGAAGGAGAAAAAGTTGTTCTGAGACTACTCGCGGAGAGGGGGAAATCTTTTAATCTGGAAAATCTAGGTCTGGGGAGCGAAGATTATGAAAAAATAAAAAAAGCCGCTAAGGAACCGTGGGGCATGATTCTCGCCACCGGGCCGACCGGCTGCGGCAAATCAACAACTCTTTATTCAATTTTGAAAATGTTGAATACAAGAGACGTCAATATTTGCACCATTGAAGATCCGGTTGAATACGACATCGAGGGAGCAAACCAGATTCAGGTAAATCCGAAAACCAATTTAACCTTTGCCGAAGGTTTAAAATCAATTATCCGTCAGGATCCGGACGTGATTTTAGTCGGAGAAATCAGGGATAAAGATACTGCCGGGATTGCCGTTAACGCCGCGATGACCGGACACCTCCTTCTCTCAACGTTGCACACGAACGACGCGGCGACCGCTCTCCCGCGCTTGCTTGAAATGGACATAGAGCCGTTTTTGATTGCCTCAACGGTCAATCTCATAATTGCCCAGCGGTTGGTTAGAAAAATTTGTCCAAAGTGCATTATGAGTTATACCGCGGATCAGGCCGAATTAAAGCGTCGGCTGCCGCCGGATATTTTCAGTAAATATTTCGGAAAAAACAAAGCAATAAGATTTTATAAGGGTAAAGGCTGTCCGGCTTGCCATAATACGGGTTACGCCGGGCGGATTGGTATTTTTGAAGTTTTGATAATGCAAAATAATATAAGGGAATTGATAATGAAAAAAGCCAATGCTGAGGAAATAAAAAATTTGGCCGTCAAAAACGGGATGGTAACGATGTTCGAGGATGGAATTAAAAAAGTAATTAACGGGAAAACCACTCTTGACGAAGTGCTTGGAGCCGTGAGGGAATTATAAAAATATGCGTTTGCATTTTGTCGCTTCAACCAAAGACGGCAAGATTGAAAAGGGGGAAATCGAGGCCGCCAATCGTGAAAACGCGGTGGATCTGCTCCGCGGGAAGGGCCTCCTTATTATCGCTCTTCACGAAAAGAAAAAAATTCATTTTCACGCGAGTAAAATCTTGGATCGTTTTGGATTTGTTTCAAATTTGGAAAAAGTTGTTTTTACAAAACATCTGTCTTTGATGCTTAAGGCAGGGCTGACCCTGAACGAGTCTCTGAGTACTCTAAAAGAACAGACAAATTCTTCCCAGATGAAGAAAATTATAGAAAGTCTGGTTAAAAAAGTTGAGGACGGAAAGTCGCTCGCCTCCGGTCTTTCCGAATATCCCCAAATTTTTTCCAATTTTTATATCCATTCCGTCGGAGCCGGCGAGCAATCCGGAGATTTGGAAGAAAATTTGATACACCTGGCCGATCAGATGACAAAGGATTTCGATTTGCGGCGGAAAGTTAAGTCAGCCATGATGTACCCGCTGGTTGTTTTGGGGGCGACGGTAATTTTAGGGGTGTCGCTGTCAGTCGTGGTTTTCCCCAAATTAGCCCGCCTTTTTAAGACTTTCAAAATAGAGCTGCCGTTTCTTACGAGAATCCTTTTGGCAACAACTGATTTTTTACAAAAATACGCGCTGTTTGCCGCAGTTATCATCATCTTTTTGTTTTTTGTCCTGCGCTGGGTTTTGCGGCGCGGTCCGATAAGACCGTATTTTCACAGATTTATTTTAAGAATACCGATTTTCGGCAAGATCGCGAAAAATCTTAATTTAGCCCGCTTTGCCCGCACTTTCGGCTCGCTTCTCCGGAGTGGTTTACCTATAGGCGAGGCGATTCAAACCACATCTGACGCGCTTGGTAATTATGCTTATAAAATAAATTTAGCCAAAATCAGCCGGGAGGTCGGACAGGGGGAAAAACTTTCAAAGAGCCTGGCCGTTTTTCCGGAAATTTTTCCGCCGATGGTTTGTCAGATGATTGCCGTGGGCGAAAGATCGGGCAAACTTGAAGAAGTGCTTTTTTATCTGGCTGAATTTTATGAGGCGGAAGTTGACGCCACGACTAAAAATCTTTCGACGATTTTGGAGCCGGTGCTTCTGGTGTTGATAGGCGTTGTCGTGGCCGGAGTGGCGCTGGCCGTCGTTACGCCTCTTTACCAACTTACCTCAGGCATGAAGATTAGGTAGAAAAATATGCAAAGGGGGTTTACTTTAATAGAGATAATAATCGTTTCAGCGATGGCGGCGGTTCTTGTCTTGGCCGCCGTTCCTTTTTTCGCGTCTTTCGGAGCCAGCCACCAGATTGATGTTAATGCTCAGGATCTTTTGTCTGCCTTGCGGCGGGCAGAGAGCGCGGCGATGGGAGGAAAAGAAAACAGCAAATTCGGAGTGTATTTTACGACTGGCCCGGGGGCTAGTTTTGTTTTTTTCCGAGGCGACACTTATCTGACGCGCGACACGACCTATGACGAGGTTTATTTTTTGCCCCAGGTAGTTTCTCTATCGCTTAATCTTGGCGGAGCGACTGAGATAACATTCGGAAAATTAAAAGGCGCGCCGAGCGTTTTCGGCACAATAACTTTAACCAACAACAACGGCGAAACGAAAATTTTAGACATCAATCAGGTCGGGAGAATCAATCTTCAATAAATGATAAATAAAATAAAAAGTACAATAGAATTTTCCTGTGAAAAAGGCCAGACCGTAATTGAGGTTCTTATCGCGGTGGCAATTTTTGGCATGCTCTCAACCAGCGCCGTATTTTTAATTTTAGGGAGTTTTGAATCGGTCCGTTACGGCGGCGACGCGGAGGTCGCTTCGGCTTTTGCTCAGGAGGGGATTGACGCGGCGCGGAGTATTATTAATCAGGGTTGGGGAGAAATGCCGGTAGGAGGACCATATGGTTTTAGTTCGGCTTCAGGCTATTGGCAGATTTCCGGCAGCGGAGACACTTCGGGAAAATTTTCCCGGACGGTTTTAGTTGAACAAACCTATCGTGACGGAAGCGGAAACATCGCTCCGACGGGAACCGCTGACCCGCGGACTAAAAAAATCACCGCCCAAGTTATTTGGGAAACGGTGGCGGGCAGATCTAGTCTTTTAAACCTAGTTTCGTATTTCACGCTTTGGGTCAGTCGGGCCTGGACCGAAACTACGACCGTTGATTTTGCCGACGGAACTTTTACCAACACCCAGCCTTCGGCAGTGGGCGACGGAGCCGTGACGCTTGCCGGCACCCCGGGGGCGGGATTCAATCTGCAGGGTTCTTACAATACTCCAAGTTCGTCTTTTGACGGCCGCGATGTTTTTGTTTCTGGCAATACGGCTTATCTTGTCACTGACAATAATACCAGCGGCCCAGAACTCTATATTGTTAATGTAACTAATCCGGCCAGCCCGACTCTGCTCGGCTCGCTTAATCTTTCGGCCGCGGCCAACGGAATTTTTGTTTCCGGAAACTATGCTTATATTGCCTCGGCGAACAACAGTCAGGAATTGCAAATTGTGAATATTTCTAACCCCGCCGCGCCAACTTTAACCGGATTTTACAACACTCCCGTTTCAGACGACGCGACCGACGTTTGGGTTTCCGGCAGTTACGCTTACCTTACAACCGTTGTTTCCACGAACCGTGAATTGTACAAAATAAATATTTCCAACCCCGCCGCGCCAACTTTAACCGGTTCAACGGAAATCGGCGGGAATGTCAACGGCATTCACGTTTTGGGAAGTTATGGTTATCTCGCTACTTCCAACAATAGCCAGGAATTGTTGTCCGTTAATTTAACTCCGGCCAATCCGACCGTAGCCGGTTCTTATAATTCGGCTGGGACAAGCGACGGCCGAGATGTTTTCGTTGAAGGAACAGTTGCTTATCTTGTCACTCAGCCCAACGCGGCCAATGAGTTTTACGTTTTGGATGCTACTAATCCGGCCGCGCCGGCTCTTTTGGGTTCAGGGAGTTGGGGGAGCGCCGGGACGACTTATGCTGTTTTTAAAGGCGGCAATTATGTTTTTGTCGGAAACAGCGTGGCGGCCAGCGCCGTGCAATATTTTGACGTGACCAATCCCGCCGCTCCGGTTCTTCAGTCGCCGATCACCACAGTCGGCGACGGCGCTCTGGGGTTGTATTATTTAAATAATTATCTTTACGTGGCAAGCGCCAACAACAACCAGGAAATGCAGATTTACGCTCCGCCGCCGGGCGGTTATCAGTTGTCCGGCAATTACACTTCGTCGGTTTTTGACGCGACAGCCGGGGCATCGTGGAATTTTATTTCTTGGTCAGAGACACTCTGTGGCGGATGTGATATTCAAATTCAATTAAGAACTGCGACGACTTTTGGCGGAATTTCTGCTGCCGAATGGGCCGGCCCGAACGGCAAGGACGGCAATCCGGCCGATTGGTTTACCAATTCCGGCGGGGAAGCGATACACCCTGACCATACGGGCGATGAATTTATTCAATACAAAGTTGAATTTACTGGTCCAGGAACCGATACAGGAGTCCTAGAGGACATTAGTTTCGAATACCAAATATAAAATATGCAAAGAGGATTCACTTTAATTGAATTTTTGGTTTACTCAGCCATTGTTGTCGTAGTTGGCGTTATTTCCGTTGAATTTATAATTAATATTTATAGCGGAAAGGCCAAGGCCCAGGCCTATTTTGAAGTTCAGGAAAACGCCCGTTTGGCCATGGAAAGAATAACTCAGGAAATTCATGGGGCGCGGGCAATAGGCGTTTCTAATTTCGGAGTTAATTTGGCCGCCACTCCCGGAGCCAAACTTTCGTTGGATATGAGAGATGCCAGTTTGAACCCGACAGAATTTGATGTGGCAGGCAGCGCTTTAAGAATAAAACAAGGCGCCGCCGGTCCTTATGAGTTAACCAATAATCAAGTGAGAGCGACCAATCTTGTTTTTAGCAATTTCAGTTCTCCTGACGGGAGAAGTAAAAATATCGGGATTGAACTTACGATAGAATATGTTAATCCAAGCGGCCTTCCCGAGTGGCGGGCGAGTGTTTCCTTAAGATCGGCCGTCGAATTGAAAGATAGATAAAATATGATGGGGAAATATTTAAATCAATCCGGATTTACCGCGCTTGTCACACTGATTATAATTTCATCGGTGGCTCTTTTGATTTCCCTGAGTGTCAATCTGATTTCGCTTTCGGAAATGCAGATGGGTTTTGACCGCAGTCGTTCACTTAAGGCTTTCTGGGCAGCCGAAGCCTGTCTTGACGAGGCAAAAATCAGATTAAAAAGAAACTCCAGTTATTCCGGAGGAAGCCTTACGGTTGACACTAATACGGACTGCACTTCATCAATTGTTCAAAATGGCCAGAAAATAATAATAACGACAACAGGAACTATTGATGGTATAATAATAAGAAGAATAGAATCGCAGGTTGATCTTACCGGAGGTCGGGTTACCTTGGACTATTGGAAAGAATTAACAAATTAGATTTTTTAAATTTATAGATGCCCCGCTAGAAGTCATTCAGGAAAAATTTTTATTAAAAATTTTTTGTTGCGACAAGCGGGGTTAAATAAAACAAGTCTGTTCAACGGTAGATAGATAAAATTTCCTAAAAACAGACTTCTAACGGCGTATGCCTTTCGGACTGGATATATCTGATTTATCGCTTGTAGTTCTCGAACTCAAAAAGGGTTTGAGCAAGATTAAATTTTATTCAGCCGGACGCCAGGAGATTCCGGCAGGGATTTTTGATAATGGGGCGGTTAAGAAAAAGAGAGAATTAGCCGAAGCGATAAAAAAAGTCTGCCGAGAGGCCAAGCCGCACCAGATCCGCGATCGGAAAGTCGTTGTTTCCTTGCCTGAGGCGAGAATTTTTACCCACATTTTCAGATTTCCTAAAAATTTGAAACAAAAGCAAATCGCCGATATATAGAAATTTGAGGTTTCGAACGCTCTGCCGATAAATATCGAAGAAGTTTATTCGGATTTTTTGATTATCCGCAATGACGGAAAGGAACAAGAAGTTTTTTACGCCGCTTGCTCTAAAAAAATTATTGACGACCTGAAGGAAACACTCCGTTTAGCCGGTTTTGAAGCAGTGGCTTTTGACATGGAAACCTCGAGCACGGCCAGGGCTCTTGTCAATCCCGCTAGCCAGAAAGATGGCGTGGCTATTCTCGACATCGGCGCCAAAAGGACGGTTATTGCGATCTTCGATAGGAGGGGAATCAGATCATCAGTAACAGTGAAGACGGCAGGCAACGCTTTTACCGAAGAAGTTTCAAAAAGACTTAAGGTAAAACCTGAAATTGCCGAGGAACTGAAAAGAGCATGCGGTCTTTCGGTAGAAGACAAAAAATGCCGCGAAGGAAAAGTTTTTTTCGCCCTCCAGTCCTTGTTCCCGCCGATTATTTCGGAAGTCAAAAAATCAGTAGATTATTATGAAAAACAAACGGGCCGGAAAGTCGGAAAAATTTTTCTCTGCGGCGGATCGAGGTTTATGCCCGGTCTTGTCGATTATCTCAAAGCCAATTTGAGTCTTTCGGTTGAGGTAGGAAAGCCGTATCTGCTTTCTTCGATCGGCGGTGGATCAAGAATAAAAGTTCTTTCATCGCTGATGGACGTTTTTGGATTGGCCATGAGGGCGATTTCAAAAAATCCATCCTTAGCCGGTATAAATTTAGCGCTTAATTTTGGCGAAGCGGCAAAAAGAAAAAGAACCGGAGGGAACAAGTGGCGGAAGTTTTTTGTTGATTTTATTTTCTTGATGGCCATCGTCGCAAGCGGAATCTGGATTTTTAATAATTTTGGTCTTGTCTCTGATTGGTTCGGCAAACGCGGCGAAGAAATGGAAAAAGTGATTTCGCAAGAAAACCCCGCAAAATCGGATCCAAAATCAGTTTTCTCAGTTGGTAAGACAGAAGGAAGAATTATAGAAATATCCAAGCAGGGGATAAAAAAATTTATTGCTACCGGGGAAAAAATTGCGCAGGGCGTAGCCGAAGGCAGGGTCACTGTTTTTAATAAGTCTTCCTCGGCCCAATCGCTTGTAATTAAAACCAGATTGATTTCAACCGGACAGATTTTGTTCCGCATGAAAAGCGGAGTAAGTATTCCGGCCAATTCTTCGGCTGAGGTCGAAGTTTATGCTGACCAAGAAGGGCCTTCGGGCGATATCGGCCCTGACAGTTTTTATCTGCCTGGTCTATCGTCGGCCTTTCAAAAACTTGTTTATGCCGAATCAAAGACAGCCATGTTTGGCGGGTCCGTTAAAAAAAATTTCGTTTCGTCAGAGGACATTGCTCGGTCGAAAGAAAGTTTTGCCGATGAATTGGCTCAGGAGGCCATAAAGGCATTTCCAGATGGTGAACTTAGACAAGGAGAGATTTTATTACCGTTAATTTTGGAAAAAAATATTATTCAGTTTTCTGCCAATCCTGCCGAGGCGTCAGAGACATCGGAATTTGAGTTAATCTTAGATGTAAAAGTAAAAGTTTTAGCAGTTCAAAATGAATTTTTTAAAAATGAAGCTGCAAAAATTGCGGCAGCCGATCAAAAGGCGGGCTGGAAAGAGTTAAGCGTGGAAAATTTGTCTTTTCGTCTTTT
>CAYZNO010000003.1:0-18116 GCA_964479685.1 uncultured Gammaproteobacteria bacterium | reverse complement strand
TTCCGACTCGACAATCAAACGCGGGGTCGGAATCGTGAGCGTCTTGCCGGCGATCAGGTAATATCGCGGCCGCCCGCAGTAAGCCCGCCGCTCGCCGTCTCGCCCTTCTCGCGTGAACGGCCGCAGACAGCGAATACCGTAAGCGCCGGGATTCGCGGCCCGGATTTCTTCCGGCGTTACACCGAAACGCGCCGCCAGCGTTTCAAACCGGTCGCGGGGTCTGACCTCATAGGTCTGCTCTTCACTTGCTTGGACCTCTGACGCTTGGATCACTCCGAGCGCCAGGATGAAAAGAACGAACAACCTCATTTTCTCCTCCCTTCCTGGCTTTTGGCCAAGAAGATGTTTTGGGACGCAAAACCCGTCTGCCTTAAAGGCAGGCCTCCATATACTTAAAGCTTTTTCCTTGATTTTGTCAAGGGGAAAAACATGCTATAATTAAATAATCTTCCCACAAAATAATAAAATAATCTTATTAAATTTATGGACCAAACACCTCTTCCAGCGACAAAAACCAACAAACCGCGCAAAACCATTTTAATCATTGCGAGCGATCTGGTTATTTTGGTGATCGGCTTCTTTATCGGTTATTATTTTAACTCCGGCAATACCAGCTACCCGGCTTTGGGAATTCTCGGAGGAAATTCTAAAAATTCTTATGATGCCGGCTGGAAAGCGGCCCAGGAAAAAATTGAACAATCCGGTCTTCTGCGTCCCGAGCCGGCGGAAATTTTCACGGTCACCGGAACAATAACTTCGGTTGCCGGAAACAAAATTACTCTAAAAGCCGAGCCGACCGTAACTAATCCTTTGGCGGAACAGGCTCCGGAAACAAGAACCGTTACGGTCACGGCAGAAACTAAAATTTTAAAACTTACTCCTAAAACGCCTGAAGAAATCGCAAAAGAATCCGAAGCCTTCAGGAAATCGGCAGCAGAACTTGAACCAGGAGCCACGCCCCCAAATCCGCCGTCGCCATTTGGCACGAAAGAAATAAAGATAACCGATTTGAAAGCCGGCGACACAATTTCCGTAACCGCGGAAACAAACATAAAAATGGCTGCTGAATTCGCGGCGAAAGAAATTTCAATCAACGTTGCTCCAGAAAGACCGGCTCCTCCAACACCGTAAGATATTTGCGGATATTTAAAAGACAGCTCTTCAGGAAGCTGTCTTTTAGTTTTTACCAATATTTTATTGTTCTACGCGGCATTTTTCTTTCGCTGCGGCAAAATTATCTTTAGCCTTTTCCCTTGCCGTTTCGCGCGCGTCTCGCGCGATCTCTTTCGCCCTTAAATATTTTTCACGGGCCGCTTCTTTCGCTTTTCGATAAATTTCCTTAACCGCGCCCCTCACGGCTTCTTTATAAGCCTGGCGGACGGCTTTTATTTTTTCCTTATCTCCTCCGGCGCTGGCTTTCGCCGCCTCCCAATCCGCTCTGGCCTTTTCTTCGGCTAATTTTAAATTCTCCCGCGCCCCCTCTTTTTCGGCGACGAAAATTTCTTTAGCTTTTTCGCGGGTTCCCTTGAAGATTTCCTGCGCTTTTTGGTTGGCCTCTTTGTAAGTGGCTCTCGCGTCCTTCAGGCATGCTGATTGAACCGATTTTTCTTTGGCTACCTCTTTTTCCTGCGCTCCCGTTTCCTCCGCCATGGCGGGGAGAGCAACCATCAGGGCAAACATCAAGACCAATCCGCCGACTAAAATTCTGGAAAATTTTGACATACTTTTTCGCAAATTACTTTTTAAAAGTTAAAAATAAACGACCTTTTGTATGGAAACGACCAAAAACAGAAAATATTACAAACAAAAGAGCCGCTCTCGCGGCCCCTTTGTTCTTTACACTTATTTTTTATAACGAACTTACCACGACTACTATGTCAGCGGTTACAATTTGCGTCGTCGCGCTCCAGACGCCACGGCCGCGGATTAAGTCGCCAACTTTCAAATCAGAAATTGTTGCGGCCGTGTTTGTGCCTACTACGATTTTCGTCGCGCTCGTCACCTTTACGGTCACGGTTTTGCCAAGCCAAGTTATGACAAAAGTGCTGTTTGCGGCGTCAATCGAAGTAATTGATCCGGCCACGCCTTGCGAACTAACCCGCCAAATATCATTGTCACGGATTAACTTTGCCGCGATTGTCCCGTCATCATTGGCCCGACCGACAATCATCAAAGTATCGCCAGGAGTAAATTCTTCGAGTGTTGTCTTTCCAAACCAGCGGCGGACCAAAACTGTACTCGTTTCAACATTTATTATCTTCTCGTCGCCCGGCACGCCGATTAAATTATTCACGTCGCCAAGTTTCAGGGCCGGACTCGTTAAAATTTTTACTTTCAAAGTTGTTGGCGCCGTAGTCCCTGCTATTTCCAAAAGCTCGGCGTTAAAAACATTTGTCCGGAGTTTCTGGAAAATTGTGTTTCCACGACGTAAAACAATAATAATTTTCGCATCGAGCTCGGCCGTGCCTAAGCGCTTCATGGCACGCGCTCTAATCCTGTCGCCAACCTTCAATTCGTTAATGGTAACCTTGCCTTTTCCGGGAATATAAACATTGGTCGTATCAAGAATCCTTAAAGTATAGGTCGCCAAACCATATACAACAGTAATTTTATTTGTGGATGTGTCAATAGAATTGATCCAGCCGTTTATTCCGCGATGGGTCAAAACCACGATTGAAGTGTTGACTAGAATAGTCGCGTCGATTACACCGGTATTTTCATTTTTAACGCCGATGACGCGGATAGCGTCGCCAGGAAGCCAGTCTGAAAGTTTTGTCCATTGATCGCGTCTTTGCCCAAGAACTGTCGCTGCGGTTACATTAACACTATAATCAGCATCGTTATAGCGGACAACCAAAGTTGTCGGCACGTCGGTCGAGCCGACTTCAACTAGAGTGCCAACAAAATTAACGCTTTTTGTGGTTTCCACGCCGGTAGTTTCTTCGGCCAGGGCCGGAAAACTAACCGCCAAAGCGGAAACCAAAACCATTAAGGTAACGAAAATCTTCGAAATTTTTTTCATAGATTTTTCGTAAGTTAATATTTAATTCTTCGAGATATAAATATATCTATTAATGCTAAAACGTTTTATTTTTATAAATTTTACAAAATTTCTACTCAATAAGCGGCGGACGGCCCCGGCCGCTCCGGCTTTTAAATAAAACCATCGCCACAATCGGCGTGGTAATCCAAAGAAACTTTCCCAAATCGCTTATAAAAATCTTTTTTGTCAGAGGTAATAGATTTTTCGATGCCTCAGAGGGGATAAAAGAAAAAATTATGCTGAGCAAAAGGCCGGCGCTCAAAAAACTAAAAATTATCACCTGCCATTTTTTACCGCCGAGAGAAAAGCCCAACGATCTCAGAAAAGAGCCTCTCGCGAGGACGAAAAACAGTCCAATAAAAATTATTAGAAAAATAATCAGTTTAAGAGTGAAGTTACTGCCGACCCCCGAATTTTTAACGGAAAAACTGTTAATGTAGGGCGCCGTATTTACAATCGCTAAGGCCATATAAATCGAAACTAAAACCGAGGCGACCCTGTCTTTTCTGAAAAGCGAGCCGTACGCAAAAGCAACGATAAGAAAAAAGGCGATTATTAAAAAATCCCAGGCCGGCATTGACCAGTCGATATTTTTAAAAAATGACATAAAAATATAAAAACAGTTAATTTATTTTAATTATACCACCTTGCCTATTCCCGCGCCAACTCTTCAAGTAGCTCTTTCTGCCGCCGAGAAAGATTAGTCGGAGTTTTAACGACTGCTTCGACCAGATGATCTCCCCGTCCATAACCGTTAAGACGCGGCACGCCCTTGCCCTTTAATTGAAATACCTGGCCCGACTGGGTTCCAGGCGGAATTGTTAGTTTAACCTTTCCATCAAGCGTTTCTACTTCGATTTTATCGCCAAGCGCGGCCTCCGAAAAACTCAAATTTATTTTACTCAAAATATCGCTGCCCTTTCTTTTTAATTCACGATCCGACTTTACTCGGAAAGTTATAAATAGATCGCCTGACTTCCCTCCCTTCTGCGCGGCCTCGCCTTCGCCAGATATTTTTATCGTCTCGCCATTATCAATGCCGGCCGGAATTTTTATTTTTATTTTTTTTGAATCCTGGATAATTCCGCTGCCACGGCACTCGCCGCATTCCCGCTCGGCTTTTTTGCCTTCGCCATTGCAGTCGGGACAGGCCGTTATTGACTGGATATTTCCCAAAAAAGTCCGCTGGACAACCTGGACCCGGCCGGCGCCGCCGCATTTTTGGCAGGTCAAAATTTTGCTCTTCGGATCGGCACCGCTGCCGCCGCAGTTTTTGCAGGCGCTCGGCTTGTACAAACCCAAAACTTTTTCCGTCCCGAAAACCGCTTCGCGAAAATCAATTTCCATTTCCATTTCAATATCCCGTCCTCGGCTTGTTCGAGTTTTTTTTCTGCCGCCGCCGAAAATATCGCTAAAACCAAACATATCGCCCAGATCTCCCATATCAAAACCATTGGCAAAACCTGAAAAACCAGAAAAGCCACCATACTCCTCGCCATAGGCGGGTCCGCCTCCGGCGGAAAAGGTGGTTCCGAATTGATCATATTGCTGGCGTTTCTCGGGATTGCCAAGCACCTGGTAGGCCTCGTTAATTTCTTTGAACTTTTCCGCGCTGCCGCCCTGCTTATCCGGATGGTATTTATGAGCTAGTTCACGAAAGGCCTTTTTTATTTCGTCCTGGCTCGCGCCTTTCGAAACGCCAAGAACATTGTAATAATCTTTTGCCATTTTTCCAACCACCCCCTTATCCCCTCCTTTTCTAAGGAGGGGTTTGGGGTGGTTCTGATTCGTTCATGTCCTCGTTTTTTAAATTAACGGGGAGCCTACCTTATTTATTTTCTTTTTCCACGATCTCAATCGCTTGCAGTATTGTCGGAGTGCGTAATTTTTCTTTCATCTTAAACATCTCGTCATAAGTAAACCATCTGACGTCCAACATCTCATCCTCTGGAATACACAACTCTCCGCCGATAATCTTCGCTTCAAACGCGTGCTTGCACGCCACTTTCACATCCTCATGGAAAACCCCCAGTTCGCGAATCAACTCTACGTCATACCCGGTTTCTTCTTTTGCTTCCTTAACAGCTGTTTTTTCAATCGAATCCCCTTATTCTACGCGTCCAGCCGGAAGATTCCAAAGACCATGGGCCTCTGGCTTTTTTTCTTGAACTAAAAGATATTTGCCGTCTTGCTTTACGACAACTCCCGCTACCACATAAATTTTTACAAACTCTGGCATATCGTATCTTGCCATTCCCGTGAGAACGAGAATCCGGATTACCGGATTCTCGGATCAAGTCTGAGAATGACAATTCACAATTCACAATTCTTATTTTACTTCTTCAAATTCCCCTTCCACTGTTTTCTTTTTGCCATCTTTCTTTTCCGGTTCTGTTCCGCCCGCGCCAGCTGCCGCCCCGCCCTGCGGCTGCTGTTGCTGTTGCGATTGGTACATGGCCGCGCCGACTTTCTGCGCCGTCTCCGCCAACTCATCAGCCGCTTTTTTAATCGCTTCCTTGTCCTCGCTATCCTTCACTTTTTTCAACGCTTCCATTTTCTCTTCAATCGCTTTTTTATCTTCGGCTTTAATTTTATCTCCCGCGTCTTTC
The DNA here is from genome assembly GCA_964479685.1 of uncultured Gammaproteobacteria bacterium. Taxonomy (GTDB): domain Bacteria; phylum Patescibacteriota; class Patescibacteriia; order XYB2-FULL-38-15; family XYB2-FULL-38-15; genus JBGSRW01. The sequence continues at coordinate 12,464 of CAYZNO010000003.1, read as the reverse complement.
AGCATTTTTTCCGTGGTGTAAACAATTGTTTCGGCGGTATTTTTCAAATCAATCAATTCTTTTTTCTTCTGGTCGTCCGCCGCATGCGCTTCGGCTTCTTTTTTCATTCTTTCAATTTCATCTTTTGATAAACCGGTTGAAGCGGTAATGGTGATTGATTGCTCCTTGCCGGTCGCCTTGTCTTTGGCTTTAACGTTTAAAATACCGTTCGCATCAATATCAAAAGTAACTTCAACCTGAGGAACGCCGCGCGGCGCCGTTGGAATTCCCGAAAGAATAAACCGCCCCAAAGTCTTGTTATCGGGAGCCATCGGCCGTTCGCCTTGCAGAACATGAATTTCAACCGATGTCTGTCCGTCAGCCGCGGTTGAAAAAACCTGAGATTTGGAAGTCGGGATTGTTGTATTGCGGTTAATTAATGGAGTCATTACTCCGCCCAGGGTTTCAAGACCTAAAGTTAAGGGCGTAACATCAAGCAACAAAATATCCCGCACCTCGCCTTGCAGAACGCCAGCCTGGACTGCGGCGCCAATCGCCACGACTTCATCCGGATTCACCGACAAATTTGGTTTTTTTCTGAAAAAATTTTCTACGGTCTGGAGCACCAAAGGCATTCTCGTCATTCCGCCGACCATTACCACTTCTTCGATATCTTTAATATCCATCTTCGCGTCGGCCAATGCTTTCTTGCACGGCTCCAAAGTCGCTTGAACTAAATCGCCAACCAGTTCTTCCAATTTCGCCCGCGTCATCTTCATCACCAAATGTTTCGGACCGGCCGCGTCGGAAGTAATAAACGGCTGATTGATTTCCGTTTCCATGGCGGTTGATAATTCTATTTTTGCTTTTTCCGCCGCTTCTTTAATTCTCTGCAAGGCTAAATTATCTTTTGACAAATCAATTCCCTGATCTTTCCTGAATTCATCCAAAATCCAGTGAATTATTCTCTGGTCAAAATCGTCGCCGCCCAAATGGGTATCGCCGTTTGTTGATTTAACTTCAACCGTGTCCTGGCCAATATCCAAAACTGAAACATCAAAAGTTCCGCCACCCAAATCGTAAACAACGATTTGCTGGCCCTTCTTTTTATCCAAACCGTAAGCCAGGGCCGCGGCGGTCGGCTCGTTTATAATCCGGCGGACTTTCAAGCCCGCAATTTCTCCGGCTTCTTTGGTTGCCTGGCGTTGCGCGTCGTCAAAATAAGCCGGCACGGTAATTACCGCCTCTTCAATCTTTTCTCCCAATTTTTCCTCCGCGTCGGCTTTCATTTTTTGGAGGACCATGGCGGAAATTTCCTGCGGAGAATATTCCTTGTCCGACATTTTTATTTTCACGCCGACTCCGGACTGGACAATTTTAAAAGGCAAAACTTTCATGTCGCGCCCGACTTCCGCGTCGTCATATCGCCGGCCGATTAAACGCTTGATTGAGTACAGTGTATTTTCCGGATTTGTCACCGATTGGCGCTTGGCAATTTGCCCGACCATTCTCTCGCCGCTTTTTGTCACGGCGACAACCGAAGGCGTGGTTCTCGCGCCCTCTTTATTTTCCAATACTTTCGGCTCACCGCCTTCAATGACGGCCATGCAGGAGTTCGTTGTCCCTAAATCAATTCCTAAAATTTTTGGCATAATTTTTTATACTTAATTATTTGTAAATTTCTGTGTCCGCCGAAGAGGCGGGCGCAATTTATCTACGAACAATTATTCTCTTGACAATTTCATTAACTTCGTGCTATTATAAAGCGTTCCCGTGCCCATCGTGTAGATGTGTGCACAATCCACGAAGGGAGGTACAACGTGGAGGAGCTCGTCGGGAAGGTCGTGAAGATCACCGTAGTGCACCATATCGGCGGGGAGAGGAAGGGTGACCCAACCTGGCTGTATAAGGGACGGGTCGAGAAAGTTGCCGGGCACATGCTCAAGCTAGTCGACTGCAAGCTGGGACATGAAGTGATGCCCATGCAATGCAAACCGCACTGGTTCAACACTTCGGCTAACACTTTCATGCACATCGAGGAGATTGGGTAGCCACATCGTGGTAACCCAACCGAACATCCGCTCGCTTATACGCCCCATCGCTCATCACGCGTCATTCGAGACCTTCTCGGTGGCGCGTTTTTTTATTTCCAAACAACCTTATTATTCTTCGAGCGGAGCGCAGCGGAGTCGAGAAGTTCTCGACGCGCTCCTTTCGGTCGCTTGCTCGACAACAATTATTTTACTTTTTCCCCTTCACCACCTTCACCTTAATCGCCTTAGCTTTTGCTTCTGGCGCTTTGGGGATGGAGATTTTTAACATTCCATTTTCCGATTTGGCTTCGGCTTTGCCGCCAAGAACGGCGACAGGCAAGCGGACCGATCGGTGAAAACTTCCGTAGCGGACTTCCTTGCGATAAAAATTCTTTTCGTCAACCTCGCTTTTGCGTTCGGTTTTTCCGCCAACGGTTAGAATATCGTTTTCAATGGAAATCTCCACGTCTTCCGGATCAATTCCGGCAAGCGGAGTTTCTACAACAACCGCGTCTTTGGTTTGGTAAATATCGAGCGCCGGGACAAATCCTCCCGCGCCTTCTTCAAAAAATCGGTCCATATCTCCAAATTGTTCCCATGGATTCCATTTGATAATTGGCATAATGTTTGTCTCCCTTCTTTAATTATTTATGAATAGTGTCACCCCTCTTAAGGTAAGAGGGGCTGGGGGCGTTATGAACCGAGATTCTAAAATCTACGACTCATAACCCCTCTTAATCTCCCCTTACCTTAAGGGGAGAAATCTGTTTGTAAATTTTTATTCTGCCACGATGACTTTTGCCGCGATAATGGTTTTTCCGTTCATCGTGTAACCGCCGCCGACTTCTTCAATCACCGTATCCGATTCAACGCCTTCTTTTTTCTGCCGGCTGATAGCTTCGTGAAATTCCGGGTTGAATTTTTCCCCCACGGTTTTTATTTCTTCCACTCCGAACTTTTTAAAAATTTCCTCAAATTGTTTTTTGATGTTTAAAATTCCTTCAACCCATTTATCTCCGCTATTTTCCATGGCGCAAGCTTTTTTCAAACCGTCGTAAACCGGCAAAAATTTCATCAACATTCCGCCCGCGACAAATTGCGCCAATTCCGCGCTCGCTGTTTCGTTTTCCTTTTTTAAATTAATATAATCCGCTTTAGCCCGCTTCCAGCCGTTCAAATATTCTTCCGCCTGCTTTTTACACGCTTCAAGCTCGGAGAGCGCCGCGTCTTTTTTTTCTTCTGTCTTTTGCTTTTCGTCTGCCATAATTATATTTTATTTAACAAATCTTTCACTCCGCGGACAAGGGCGATATTTTTTCCGTAATCCATTCTAATCGGACCCAAAATCGCGACAAGTCCAACTTTCTTATTTTTCCCGCAATATCTTGAAACTACCGCGCCGCAACTCTCGCTGAAAGGATTTTTCTTGCCGATTAAAATTTTTATCTCCTCTTTTGTCTCTTCAAAAATTTCACTGATAATTTCATCCAGATGATCGACAACTTCGCCAATCCGGTAAACCAAATTCTGGTCGTGGAATTCCGGTTTGGCGAAAAGGTTGGAAAGCCCGGTGTAGTAAACATCATTTTTCCCGAAAGCCAAAATCACGGCTTCACGGGAAAGTTCGGCCAAAACTTTGGCCAGATTTTTTTCCGGGAAATCCGCTGCCCGCGCCGCCCTCTCCAGTTCTTTTTTCTCTTTTCCCGCGACTTCCAATTTTCCTTCGGACAAATTGGCAAGATAAAAATTAAATCCCGCTTCGGTTGGAATCCGGCCGGCCGAAGTATGCGGCTGAAAAATCATTCCCTCTTCTTCAAGTTTCGCCATTTCGTTCCGTAACGTTGCCGAACTAACCTTAAAACCGCCCCGCCCGGCCAACATTTTCGAGGCTACCGGTGTGGCGTCTTTGATATATCTATCAATAATGGACAAGAGCAATTTTTCTTTTCTTTTTTCCATATTAAACTATTTTACACCAATTAGCAATCCCATGTCAAGAGTGCTAATTCAAGTGTAACAAAACACGAGCGCCAGTCAAGCGCTCGTGCCTATCTTTTTGATTATGCATTTCCACTCTTAACAAATTGGTGTCCGATTTCCGATAGAAGAACATTTTCCACGTGAATGCCGCGCGGATGAAAAATTCTGTCCAATTCATTTTTAATCGCCACTTCAATCTGGTTTCTCTGCAAGGAGACAATGTCCTGAGCCGAGTACAAGGAAGCAATCATCCGAAGCCGACTTCTGATCGTCGGCCGGATGATTTTTTCCACAAAATCCTCGCCGATATTCTGCCAGATATAGGGAATCTGTTCCATATCAAGCCGGAGAAGGATTGTCCCTTCAATAGCGATATTTTTGGAATCGAGCGTCACGGCGCCGATTGGCATATCGCCCAGAGCCCTGATATTTTCGACATTGAATTCTTTACTGATATTATATTCCAAAGTCTGAGTATTGAATAATTTTGCTCTCTGCCAGAAAGGAATTTTCAAATGCAAACCCGGCTGCAAAACTTTTTTCAGGACTCCCCTGCCGAGGTCGTAAACACAGGCAACATAACCCGGCGGGACGGTAATAAAAAAGCCCTTTAAGACGTCTTCCACGACAAAGGAATACATTATTTTGTCTAAGGAATCAGCCATATTTTGTTTTATTGGCCCGCCTTCACGGCAGACGGGTTTAGTAAGTTAATAATAACTTCTACAGGTAAGTATTATCCGAATCGACGATTTTGTCAACCCCGTAGTGAAATTTTGGATTTCCGCCGGAGGCGGAAGAAAAACATTTTAACTTTTGAGAAGTTTTTGTAAAATATGGCGTTTATTGTTAGTTACAATTTACTTTAGATTCTAAAATTCTACTACGGGGTCAAGGCCGCGGAAAAGTAGAAACCCCAGCACTAAAGCCCAAAATTATTTTTATTGCGATTTTTCTTCGTCTCCCGGAAACGCCTGCGGCTTCCATCGTGCTAAATATTACTTGTGCTAAGGCTTAGTGCGGGGTTATTTATTTTCAAGCCGCTCTCCACCAGAGGCGGATCGCGGGAAAATAAATAAAAAGACGCCGGACGAAACGACATTCACCTTTCGGTTACTCGCCGGTCTTTCGACCGACTGTCATTCGTCCGGCGCATCATGGCGACACAGCAGGCATCACTTGGCCCGGAACCGAGGGCCGGGGTACTCCCGGCTAGTTCGGTTGTGCCGCCCCCATTCCGTGGTGCGTAGTGGCGCCCACGAAATTTTTATACCCGCCGCAGTCGGCCAAAAAGGCCGAGAGCGACGAGCAGGGTTCCTCCTGAGATCCCGAGCGGCGCGGGACCCCTTAATCCCCCGCCCGGACCACTATCCAGGCTCCGCTGGGGACAAAACTCCGCAACGCTCCACCCACCGCGTTCTGGCAGCTGCCTGGAGCGTCGCGGGTCGCGGAAGGCACTTAGGCTTTCGGGGAAATCCCCTTGGTAGCCATGACCAGAGTTGTGCCAACCGCGACGAAGGAGGTCTTAACAGCGGGAGTCGGACTTTCTCCCCCAGCGGCTTAACCCGCCAGCATCTTTTCTTCTGGTTTGACACTCCGCTTTCTCCTCGCGGTGCTCTCGCCAGAAGCGAGGTCGGTCCTTCGCTATTAAGACCTAGCGCGGCTGAAGGGAATTGAACCCTCCCTCCTTGGATGTCTAACTCTTCATGGCGCCAAGTCCGGATTGTTTGTGCCCGAAAGTGGCGCTTTTCCTCCCTTTTTCCGGTCTCTATAATGGGCGAATGCCCTTCCCCTGCGGGGCGGAGGTTATGCCGATCAATCGGCATGAAGAATTAAAGCAGAGCCAAGGCGTCCACCTTTGGAACTCAGCCGCCTACGGCAGATTACCTGCCGCATCGATATACGATGCGAGCGTTCGCTCGAGTGTTTACAATAGGCCCCATCCGGGGCCTAAATACTTATGTCGGGGCAATGCCCCGATCCCAATATTATCTTTATAGCAGGAAGAAAAAATTTTGTCAACCCCCGGCCAACAAAAAACCACGCTTCTCGCGCGGCAAATTTACAATTTAACTCAGTTCTCTTATCTCAAATCTCAATACTATGTTTTCACTCTTTCAATCTTAATCGCGTTGTCTTCAACTTTGATTCTGATTTTTATTCTTTGCCTGATTAAAATAACAAACATTGAGAAAATGAGCGAGGTCATGATGAAAATTGATTTGGCCATTGGCAAAATCCAAAGCGTTAAGAATACCGCGGCCGGAAAAAATATCATGTAGGCGACTTCCGATCTCGTGAGGCCGCCTGATCTACTCCGGTAGTCCATAAAAATTTCCAAAAAAAGAAAAGCGCCGACTAGACCACTCCAAAAGACGCTTTTCTCGCCCAGATCGTAGCCAAGAAAATTGGTATTGATAAAATCCGGGTGATCAACCCAGGAGTACAATTCGACCAGTTTGCCGTTAATTCCGCCGATGAAAACCTGATACAGTAAAACCAAGATAAGCGCCTGGACCGCGAGCACCATAACTTTGGCCCAGGGACTGACACGGTGTTCTTTCATTACTTTTCTGATTGTTTCTTTTTTCTGAATCGGGTCGTTCTTAAAATCATGATCAATCTTTTTTATTTTCTGCTCCAATTTTTCATAAAGAATTTTACTCCGCTCAGAAACAATAGTGAACGGCAGAAGCGCAATGCGAATCAAAATAGTAAGGTAAATAATGGCAATTCCAAGATTTTCAAAAGCCGGGCCGTTATAAAGCCAAATCAAAAAATTAAGAAGCGGAATATAGAGAAATTCGTGCCAAATTTGGTGAAACATAAAAAATAATTTTCAGTTGGTAGCCCCATCGGGAAATTAAACGTTGCTTCACTCCTTAAAACCATGCGGTTTTAATATTTCCGCGAACGGAAACCTTACGCGGTTTCCGACCCTTCCCTGGTTTAAATCCCTATTGCTGCTTTCACAGTTAATTTACTTCTGTATTTTGTATTAATTTTTAATTTATTCTGGTAGCCCCATCGGGATTTAAACCCGAGTTTCCTCCGTGAGAGGGAGGCGTCCTAGATCAGGCTAGACGATGAGGCCATAATAAAAACATTTTCAAACTAATTTTTAGTTTAACAGAAAAAGAAAAATTTGTCGACAATAAAAGCGGGCCATCAAAGCTCGCTTCTTATTTTTTAATTTTCAATCTATTTCCTTTTTCTCGCCCATTCCGGATCCTGGCGGACCAAAAGCTCATGCGCCAAAAGCGGCTCGGCCATCAGTTCTTTTACCACTTTTTCCATTCTCATCCCCTGTGAACCTTTAACGAGCACCACGTCTCCCTGCTTCATCTTGCCTTGCACAAATAGTCCGGCTTCTTCCGGCGTCGGGAAATTGAAAATTCTGTCTTCGTTCATCCCGGCCTCGAGCGCCGCCCGAGAAATATCGCGCGACCGTTCGCCGACTGTCACGAGATAGTCAACGCCGCTTTTTACCACTGCTCGTCCGACTTGTTTATGCCCCTCTTCGCTAAAACCGCCCAGTTCCAGCATATCGCCCAACACGGCGAACTTTTTGTCGTCTTCGGCCGGAAGTTTAATTGACTGCAAGACCTCGAGCGCTACTTCGGTTGGAATTGGCGAGGCATTGTAAGTATCGTCAATAATCAATGTTTTTTTTATTCCGGAGATAAGATTCATCCGACCTTTCGGCGCTTTGTAATTTTTCAAACTCTGGGAAATCTCGACCAGATTCATGCCGTAGGTAATACCGACCGCCGCTCCGGCGAGCGCCGCGTAAATATGCTGTTTACCCAAAATCCAAGGAATGAAAATCGGCACAACCGCCCCAGAGTAACTCAATTTAAAATTAACTCCTTTAATATCTACCCCGTCGCCAAGCACGCTGTCTTCCTGGGCGCGAACACTTGATTCGGCATTAAAACCATAGGTCAGGATCCTGGCTCTGGTTTTATCCCGCATTTCATAAACTTTTTCATCGTCACGGTTTAAGACAGCGAAACCTTCCTGACTAAGATGGCTCACTATTATTCTTTTTTCCTTTACAATTTTGTCTATACTTTCAAAAAATTCCAAATGAGCCGGACCGATACCGGTCACTACGCCCACTTTGCATGGCGCAAGGTCAGTCAGATATTTTATATCGCCCGGATGATCGGCGCCCATTTCCAAAACCAAAATCTGCGGGTATTTGTCATCATGGAACAAAATTAATCTCACGCCGTGTAAAATTACGCCGAGCCATTTAAAGACCGACTTGAAGCCAGACTCGCTGCCCAAAATTGACAACGGCACTCCGAGTTCATTATTATAATTTTTAATATTCTGGCGGACGCGGAATTTCGAAGAGAGAACCGCGAAAACCGCTTCCTTGGTCGAGGTCTTACCCATGCTGCCGGTAATGCCAACCACGCCCGGTTTGTATTTTTTCAAAACCGCGCGGGCTAATATGTATAAAATTTTCTGAACTATCTTTTTCATAATCAAAATTTATAAATAAACTTACCTGCTCGGAGGCACTTTGAAATAGTTTAGCATAAATTTGGCAATTTCGCCAAAGAGCGGCGCGGCGGTCGCCTCGGCCCAGATAGTATCGCGCGGATGGTCAATTTTAACGAGCATCACAAATTTCGGATCTTCAACCGGAGCGAAACCGACAAACGAGCCGATGGTTACATCCCTTTCATAACCACTACCGTCTTTTTTCGCGACTTGAGCCGTGCCGGTTTTCCCAGCGACATAATATCCCGGCACGCCGGCCCGCTTGCCGTGACCGTGCTCAACTACAGAGGCGAGCATTCCGCCCAAAAGCGTGGCGGTTCGCGAAGAGATAACCTGACGGATAACTTTTTGTTCGGCTTTGATAATTTCTCCGTTGCTTTTTCTTATCTCATCAATAATATACGGTTTCATCAATTTACCGCCGTTCGCGATTGCGCCGAAAGCCGCAACAACCTGAATCGGCGTCACGGAAATTCCCTGCCCAAACGATCCAGTCGCGCTCCAGATCGCTCCTTTCTTGGATAAGGAACTGATATTCCCGCTGCTTTCAAAATCAAGACCAATTCCAACCGTTTCCCCGAAACCAAAATCTTCGACATATTTCTTGAAAGATTCGGCTCCGATTTTTTGAACAGCAAAAACCGCGCCGGTGTTCAATGATTCGTCAAGCACGTCGGTCATGGTCTGCACACCATGGGCCTTTTCGTCGGAATTTTTTATTGTCCGGTCGTCGACCTTGACAAAACCTTCGTCATTATAAGTCGTAGTCGGAGTTACTTTTTCCAAATCAAGCGCCGCGGCAATAGTAATCGCTTTAAAAATCGAGCCTGGCTCATATTGATAAAAAGTAGCCGGATTGTTAAAAACATTAATATCTTCAGTCTTGGAATATTCATTAGGATCAAAATCCGGATAAGAACACATGGCAAGTATTGCTCCGCTTTTCGGGTCCATGACAACAACCGAACCTCCGTCGGCGCCGTGACGTTCCACGGCCGCTTTAATTTTTTCACAGACAAAAAATTCAATATTGCGATCAAGCGTCAAAACGAGGTCGGCTCCATTTTCGGCCTTTTCCCAGTCCCGCCCGGAAACCGGAATCCAGCGGCCGGCCACGTCTTTTTCCGACGCGAGGAATCCCGTTTTGCCGGCCAACTCACCCTCAAAACACCCTTCGAGGCCGTACTGGCCGATTTTTTTATCATCTTTAAAACCGACAAAACCGAGAACGTGGCTCGCGATATTTTTCTCCGGGTAAAAACGAACATCCTCTTCAATAAATCCCAAACCGTCCGCCTCAAGATCTTTGATTCTCTTCACTTCGTCTTCCGTTACCCGGCTACGGAGCGGCTCGTAAGGATCGTTTTCTTTTTTTAATTTTTCCGTGAGTTCATTCTTCAATTTTTCCCTGGCCGCTTTTTCCGCTTCCTCTTTCGCTTTTGCCTCGGCTTCTCCGTCAGTCGTTTCATCGGTATTTTCCGACTTTTCGCCGTCGTTTTCATCTTTTATTACAAATATCTGCGACAGAATTTCGGCCAATTCCTCGGGGTCTTTTATTTTTCTCGTGTCGGCGTAAATAAGATAAAGCGATTGGTTCGTCGCCAGAGGATAAAGCGCCCTCTCCCCGCCGTCACTAACCGCTTCGCTCATCCAAATTTTTCCCCGTTCGGGAAAAAGAGATTGATAAATTTCGTGCTGGCCGGCAGCCAGAGCCGAATAAAAATCGTGGTCCAAAACCTGCAGGGAAAAAAGCCGCCAGACAATAATCGCGGCAAATACAAAAACAAGTCCTAAAAGAAATTTAAGACGTCCATCGCTTCGCACTTCAAGGGCGCGCACGTGTTTTTTGCGCGAGAATCTCTTCATAGTCCTTCGCCCAAAGTTATTTCCGTCCAGCTTCCCTGTCCGTTATCCCACTTGTAAGCTTTGAACTTGTGGCTTTTTTCCGTGTCGGAATAAATGTACTCAACCGACGCCTGGCTGCCCATTCTTTTCGAGCCCAAAGTTTTTTTGCCGAGCACCACGGCTTTGGTCGTCCGCTCGATTTTCATTTTCCCAAGCGGCCCGTTAAAAACAATAAATTCGCGGAAGCCCCTCCCCTCTTCTTCCTGCAAATCTTCTTTGCCCTCTTCTAGAACCGGAAATTTGTCTTTCAGGGTGGCAATTGTGTCCAGCCATCGCTCGTCAGTCATAGAAAAATCAATTATTGGGAATTAGAAATTAGGATTTAGAAATTTATTTGAGATATTTTTTGCCTTTTAATTTTTCCGGAAAATAATCCTGTGTGACCGGCTCCTTGTAATTCGGATTATATTTATACCCTTTCCCATAACCTAGATTTTTCATCAAGTCGGTCGGCGCGTTCCTAAGATGGAGTGGGACTGGTTCATTTTCCGTCTCGCGGATGTCGCGCTGAACTTCGCCATAAGCCATATAAAGCTCGTTGGATTTCGGCGCGCGGGCCAAATAAACAACCGCCTGCGCCAGAATTACATTGCACTCGGGCATGCCAAGATAATGACAAGCCGTGTAAGCAGTCGTGGCTTGCACCAGCGCCCGCGGATCAGCAAGACCAATATCTTCCGAAGCAAAACGGACAAGCCGCCGGGCAACATAGAGCGGGTCTTCTCCGGCTTCAATCATCCGGCCAAGCCAGTAAAGCGCCGCGTCGGCATCGGATCCGCGCATTGATTTATGAAGCGCGGAAATTATATTGTAATGTTCTTCTCCGGCCCGGTCGTATAAAAGGTGCGTTTTCTGTAATGCTTCATGGATCGTTTCCTGATTCAATTGTACCATTTTTTGCCCTTCTTTGCGACTGGCCTTCACGGCGAATTCCAAGGCATTCAAGGCGATACGCGCATCGCCGTTGGCCACTCCGGCCAGATAGTCAAGTGTCTTTTCAGCTATCTGCACGTCAAGCGCGCCATAACCGCGGACTTTGTCGGAAATCGCCCGTTTCAAAATATTTTTTATATTTTCCCGGCCGAGCGCTTTCAGAACAAAAACCCGCGAGCGGGAAAGAAGAGCGGAATTAACTTCAAAAGACGGATTTTCTGTCGTCGCCCCGATTAAAGTAATAGTTCCGTTTTCCACGTACGGCAAGAGCGAATCCTGCTGGGATTTATTCCAGCGATGGATTTCATCAATAAATAAAATTGTCCGGCGGTTATTGAACTTCCGTCCGCTTTGCGCCGCGGAAATAATTTTCCGCAAATCAGCCAGACCAGAGGCGGTAGCCGACATCTGGATAAATTCCGACTTGGTCATCTTTGCGATAATCCGGGCAAGAGTCGTTTTTCCGGACCCGGGCGGGCCCCAAAAAATCATGGAAGGAATTTCGTCGTTCTGTATCAGATTGCGAAGCATTTTTCCTTGGCCGATCAGATCTTCCTGTCCCTCAAATTCTTCCAGCGTTTCCGGTCGTAATCTGTCGGCGAGCGGCGCGTTTTTTGCCAAATCATTATTAAGTTTTCCGTCAAAAAGATCCTGCATAAAATTATTCTAAGTATATATACTTTACTCCATTTCTCGATTTTAGTGAAGGGGCGGGTTTACCCCCACACCTATTAACAAATAAAAAAATGCGCATATTTTAATACAAGCGGCGGAACAGGTGTGGGGGTTTACGAAAAAAAAATTATCTTGTATAATAAATTTTAATAACGGGGTATGGCCCAGTAGTCTAAGGCGCACGGTTCGGGACCGTGAGATCGAGGGTGCGAATCCCTCTACCCCGATTTTTGTGAATAATGGTTCGTGGGGAGATGAACTCCCCACGGGGGAGGTTTATTCTCCCCCAGGCCCGTGAGAGCGAGGGTGCGAATCCCTCCACCCCGACTTAAAATATTTTTGCTAATTAAAATATTAAAATGAATTTTTCTCCATACACTACCAAAACTGCCGAGGAAATTCTGGATTAATTTAAAACAACTTCTCGAGGACTTACTACGGAAG
>CAYZNO010000002.1:5786-22504 GCA_964479685.1 uncultured Gammaproteobacteria bacterium | reverse complement strand
GGAAAATTTTGGAATCGAGAACAAGGATAGAACAAATGACGGTAATAGATGCCCTGCGCGACTCAGACCTCGATTTATCGATTCAGATTAGAATCGCAAATTGTTTGAAGAAGTGGGGAATTGATTTCGAAACTGAAAAAATGATTGATTTATGGCGACGCCATGCCGACTGGACTTTTGATATTTTAGCGCCCATTCAGGATCAAAAAATAACCAGGGATCTCGCGGTCGCGGCAGCTTCGCATCATATCCTAGACGGAAAGAATCCGGCTGGAATAAATCCGGAAGAAATTCCAAACGAATCAAAAACTTTGGAAGTTGCGGAATCGTATGAAGTAATAACCATGGTTGATAAATTCCAGGCCTTTGTCAGAAGAAGCGGCCTTGGCCACAAAGAGGCCGTGGCAGTGTTGCGCGGAATCATTGATAAGCAATCTTTGCCGGAGCAAGTTAAGGAAGATTATAGGAAAATTTTGGGTATTATTGACCGTTCGGGAGAAAAATTACAGACCGTTTTAAAATCACGGACATGAAAAAAATAATGGTCTTTGGCACGTTTGCGATTTTGCATCCTGGCCATCTTTATTTTTTTCGCCAAGCAAAAAAGTACGGCGATTATTTAGTTGTAGTTTTAGGCAGAGATTCCACGGTTCAAAAAATAAAAGGCAGGAAGCCGGGAATGGACGAGAAGGCGCGACGCGAGATCGTGGAATCAATAAGGGATGTTAATAAAGCCGTGCTAGGCGATAAATTTGATTGGTATAAATTAATTATAAAATATAAGCCGGCGGTAATTTGTCTCGGCTACGATCAAATCACACCGGATAATTTTGAAGAAGAACTTCGGAGTAGGGGAGTGACAGCGAAAATTTTCAGACTGAAGGCTTATAGACCAAAAAAATATAAATCTTCTCTTATAGCGTGTAGCGTGTAGCATGTAACATTTTAAATTTTGTTACAAGTTGCAAGTTCCATGTTTCACGAAGTTATGATGGACATAAAATTTATCCGGGAAAACAAGGAGTTGATGAAGGAGGTGGTAAAAAATAAAAACAGCAAGGTTGATATTGATCAACTGATTGTAGTTGATGATAAACGCCGTACTCTAATTTCCGAGGTGGAGAAATTAAAATCGGACCTGAACAAACGTTCGAAAACCAAGCCAGGCCCGGAAGAAATCGCGGCGCTTAAGGATTTGAGCGCGAAAATCAAAGAGATGGATGCCTCTCTTGCTGAGGTAGAAAGAGAATATCAAAGTTTAATGCTTTTGGTACCAAATATTTATTCTGACGATACGCCAATCGGCTCCGATGATACTGCTAATCGTGAGATTAGTCGTCATGGAAAAATTCCGAAGTTCGATTTTGTGCCCAAAGACCATATTACTCTCGGTAAGGAACTTGATTTGATTGATCTTGAGGCTGGGGCAAAAACCTCTGGGTATCGAGGTTATTACCTTAAAAACGAAGCCGTATTGCTTCATTTTGCCCTTCTCTGGCACGCTATCAACAAAATGCGGGAAAAAGGTTTTACTTTGATGCTGACCCCCTCCTTGCTCCGGGAATTCGCCTTAATCGGTAGCGGTCATTTTCCCGAAGGCAAAGACGAAATTTATCAGATCGGCAATCCCGGATGCTTGGCCGACGGCAGCGTGAAAGAGCCGACTTTTTTGGCCGGCACTTCCGAGCCGTCGCTCTTGGCGTATTTTTCCGATAAAACTTTCAGCGAAGAAGATTTGCCAATCAAGGTCTGCGGATTTTCTCCCTGCTATCGTTCGGAAATCGGCAGTTACGGAAAAGATACCAAAGGGCTTTATCGTATCCACGAATTCATGAAAGTCGAGCAGGTAATTTTGTGCAAAAAAAATCTTGAAGAATCTCTGGAGTGGCTTGAAACTCTGCGCGGTATTGCAGAAGAAATTTTGCATGATTTAGAATTGCCATACCGGGTGGTCCAGCTTTCGAGTGGCGATATGGGGACCGGAAAATATAAAATGTATGATATAGAAACCTACATGCCGTCAATGTCTTCAAAAAATTTTTACGGCGAAACGCACTCCGATTCTAATCTCACCGACTGGCAGGCGCGGCGGTTGAATATTAAATACAAAAACAAAGAGGGAAAAACTGAATTTGTTTATACCCTAAACAATACGGTCATTGCATCGCCCAGGATTTTGATTGCCATTTTGGAAAATTACCAGCAAAAAGATGGCAGTATAAAAATTCCAAAAATTTTGCAAAAATATTGCGGAGTAAAAGTTATAAAAGCGAAGAAATAAAATATAATTTATGAAGACGTGGGTTGAAATAAGCCGAAAGGCTCTAAGTTATAATTTGGAGCAATTTAGAAAATTGGTTGGCAATGGTGTGAAGATAATGGGCGTGGTAAAGGCAAATGCTTATGGGCACTGCTTGGTTGAGGTAGCCGCCGCGATAGCGGATAAAGTTGATTGGTTTGGAGTTGACTCACTCGCGGAGGCCTTAAAATTGCGAGAAATTGGCGTTAAAAAGCCAATTTTAATTTTGGGTTATACTGAATTGGCTGATTTGCGCGAAGCAGTAAAAAATAATATCAGTTTAACGGTTTACAATAGAGAAACAATCGAACGATTAGGGAAAATCCAGGTGAAGAATCCCAATTTTAATCCCAAGGTTCATATTAAGGTAGAAACCGGCACATCAAGGCAGGGAGTTTCGAAAAAAGAAATTCTGGATTTTGTAAAATTTATTAAAACTTTTTCGTCGATAGAAATTCAAGGACTTTCTACTCATTATGCCAATATTGAAGACACAACAGATTCAAGTTTTGCCATGGAGCAGTTGTCGGTATTTTCTCGCGTGGCAGCAATTTTAAAAAAAGAAAAAGAAGGTGTGGCGGATCCACTCCGGCATACAGCCTGTTCTGCGGCCACAATTTTATTTCCCGAAACGCATTTTGACATGGTCCGGCTTGGGATTAGTATGTACGGCCTTTGGTCATCAAAAGAAACAAAAGCTGTGGCAAAAAATAAAAATATTGATTTTAATTTAAAACCGGCTCTGGCCTGGAAAACTATTGTGGCGCAGATAAAAGAAGTGAAATCGGGCACATCTATTGGCTATGGTTTAACTGAAAGAGTAAGCCGCGATTCAAAAATAGCCATTTTGCCGGTTGGTTATTATGACGGCTATGACCGCAAACTTTCAAGTGTTGGCAATGTTTTAATCTGCGGAAAAAGATGCAAGGTTTTGGGTCGCGTTTGTATGAACATGATTATTGTGGATGTTACGGATGTAGAAAAAATAGAATTTGAGGACGAAGTTGTATTGCTCGGCCGGCAGGGGAGAGAGGAAATAACCGCCGACGATTTGGCGGGAAAAATCGGTACGATCAACTATGAAGTAGTAACGAGAATCAATCCGTTAATTAAACGGATTGCAGTTTAATTTAGCATTAATTAACAATATTTTACGACACTTATAAAGTATCTGTAAGATATTACGTGATAAGATAAAACGACTCTCGTAGAGCGTTGCTTTATCAGTTTTGACGATATATGAGGGATTACCACAAGAAAAGATACGGCAATCCGTTTTTTAACAAACGTGAAAGGCGAGTCGGAGGTTTAATTGTTCGTCGTCGTAGTCGAGGATTTTGGCGCAGGAGTTTTTATTTTATTTTTTTTATTATTATATTTTGCGGAATAATTTATTTTATTTTTTTCTCACCATATTTTGTGATTAAAAATATTGAGATATTGGGGCTTAGTCGAATCAGATATGATGACATGAAAAACGTAATAGAAAGTCAGATGTTCACGGAGCGCTTCATATTTTTCAGTCAGAGAAATATTTTTATTTTTGACGAAAAATACGCCGGGGAAAATATCAGCGATAAATATATTTTAAAATCATGGAAAATAGATAAGCGTCTGCCGGAAACATTGATCATTGACATTGAAGAAAGAAGTCCGGCCCTGATATGGAAAACAACGGAAAAGTATTATGTGGTGGATTGGGACGGAAAAATTATCCGTGAAATTCCGTCTGAGGAGGTATCTGAATACCTTGAAAATCAATTTGGGGCTAAAATGGCGGTAGTTTTTGATGAAAGTAACGCGGCAGCCATCACGAAAGAAGAAATTTTGTCGCGTGGGACGGTAGCCGCAATCGCTGATCTCAAGAATAATCTTTCCGGCTTATCTGGAGTTTCGGTCACAAATTTTAAAATGGCTAGCCGTAGCGATTCGGCTATTAAATGTATAACTAGTGAGGGATGGGAAGCCTATTTTTCCGCGGTGGGTGATCTAAACGCACAAATTGAGAAGTTGAACGCGTTTTTGAGGGAAAAAGGCATGGAAGACCGCAGGGATCTGCAATATGTTGATTTAAGATTTTCGGATAGAATATATTTTAAGTAATAAAATAAATTAGTATAAATTAGTTTTAATTTAATATAATACAAAATGTATAAATGAATCTAATTTAAAACAAAAACAAACCAAAACTGAACTAAATCCTGCTGTTATGAGGGTTTGGGAGTATATGCAGAAGTCTGGTCAGCTAAAGGGCTTGTCTGATGATGAGGCCTTAGAAGCCGTTTTGGAGGCTACAGAGAACCTTTTGATGAACCTTAAGAATGAGGGTGTTCCGAAAGAGACTGAAGTAAAGGGGTTTAAGGGTGGAAAGGATATTAAAGAGTTGAGTGAACAGGAGATTCGAGAAATATGGTATAATCACGAAGCCGAGAATCTTGACTTTAAACTGACAAGGGAGGAGACAGATTTTATAAATGAGTTTGTAAGGAACAGCGGAGATGATAATTTATGGGAATATGACGAATAAAATTGAGTTTTAAGGTAACTTTTTGGTCTGGTAGGTATAAATAAATATGACCTTATTTTTGATTTTTGAGGCGTGTTATAATAAAAACAGAACATTGAAAACCCTATGGGGTTTTAAAAATTTACTTGCTGACGTCGCATAACATACATTGAGCGACACACAATATCTCATATAAATAAGTTCGTTTGACGCCTTCCCTGCTTTTAACTCGCAGGGATTTTTTAAAAAATTAATTACTAGAGAGTATTAGTTAAATTGACAAAACGATTATTTATTTCTATAATTAAAATATCTAACTGTCCGGACCCGGACAGTTACAATGCCGCCGTTTAGACGGTCGTTCTATCTCCCTGGCTTCCACCTCTCGCGGTGGCGTCACGGGCTGGTAGGCGGTTTCATTCTGAACCAATACCGTCGAAGACGGCGGAACCCGCACAGCAAGGGCGCGAGAACCTGCGATTGGAGCGAGATCAGGGCGCGGCCAAAAGCCCCGTTCCTCCCTTCCGGGGTTACTCGTGATCATCTAGGCTGCCTACCGGCAGACCTTCTCTACCCCGAGGAGGACCCGCTCCCGCGAAGCGAACCAAAAGCGTGCTCTAAGAAGCGGCGCGTCGGATAGCGTAAAGATCCCTTGCTGTGCGGGATTTTTTTATTAAGAGGAAAAATATCTTTTTGTTTCACTCTCTAATTTCCACGAGAGGCAGACGGGTGCGCCGGCCTGTCTTAGACAGGGACGCTAGAATAGAAGAACGCTGAGTGAAATGGTTAAAGCGGTAATCCCCTCCTGAAAAAATATTTTGATAATTAAAAAAATCACGTCGATATGGACATGATTTTTTTAATTATTTATTATTTAGAATTTAAGGCAGATAATCAAGCGGATTTACTGGCAGGCCGTCAAGACGTACCTCAAAATGTAGATGCGGTCCGGTAGTAAGTCTTCCGGCCCCTGGAGTTCCCGGCATGCCGCCGGAAAGGCCGATAGTCTGACCGCGGATGACGTAGGTATCCGCCTGAACGTCCAGGCGGGAAAGATGGCCGTAAACGGTTGATAAGCCGTTACTGTGGATTAGCATTATATAGCTGTAACCGCCGATGCCGCCATTTTTAACTTTGGCTACGTATCCTGGCGCGGCCGCGGCCACTGGTTTACCCTGACTGACACGAATATCGATAGCAGGATGTTCAAAAATATAGCGGAATGGGTAATCTGGATCATGAAAATAAGCAGTGATTCCCCTGCTCGGGTCGACTGGCCAAGAAAGAACAACTGAACCGGAACTGCCTTCAGAAAAAATTTTGTCGCTCTCCTCTAATTTTTGCCTGATATTTTTTTCGAGAAAATATATTTCAGAATTTATTTGTTCTTCTTCGTATTTTGATTGTAAAAGGAAATTTTGAAATTTTCTCTCCGAGGCAAAGGTTTGTTTCAGCAGATTTTCTTTAAGTTCCATCTTTTCTTCGAGCGAACTTTGGAGCTTCGCAAGTTCGTCTTTAGTTTCTTCCTGTTCCTGTTTTTTATTTTCCTTTTCTGATTTTTTCGCTTCGAGGTCGACCTTTATTTTCTGCACAAGATCTAGTGTATTCTGGAGATCGGCCTGAAGCTGTTCAACATACTTCGCCTGGTTGAAAAATTCGGAAAAAGAATTGTTCGTGGCGAGAACTGCCAGATAACTTTTTTGGTCATTGCGGTATATAAGACGCAGGAATTCTGCGATTCTTCCCTTATTTTTATTTATATTTTCTTCTTTTTCGGCAATTTGAAGTTCCAGATTTTTTATTTCCATGGTTATCTCCTCAATCTTTTTTCTGGTCGACTCAATATCAAGTTTAGTTTTTGCTATTCTGTTTGAAAGAATAGCTAATTCATTTTCCAGGCTCAAGGCTTTATTTTGGGCCGCCTCTATCTGTTTTTTTAGGGCATCAGATTTTTTTTGTAGTTCGGCAACTTCTTTTTTCTTGGCGTCTATCTGTTTGTCCATTTCTGATATTTCTTTGACCAAATCATTGGCATAAGTTTCTCCGATACATCTTTTCGCAAAAAAGGAAAAATTAAAAGGAACAATCAGGGAAATTGTTGTAATCAAGACAAATATTTTGAGGGTCTGCTTACTCATGATTTAATTATAACAAATTTTCCTATCTCAGGAAAGAAATAGCTCGTTCTAGTCTTGCCACGGTTTTTTTCTTACCTAAAATTTCAGCCACTTCAAAGGGCGGCGGCGACGCTTTGAGTCCGGTCAAGGCAACCCGGAATGGCCAGAGAACATCTCCTGTGCCAAGATTTTCCTTAGCAATCATTCGTTTTATTTCTTTTTCCAGATTTTCTTTAGTAAAATTATTGTCCCCTATTTTTTCAACTATTTTTTCTAGTTTTTCCAGGTTTTTAGCCATGTTTTCCGGTGCCGCTTTTTTCCAAATCAATAATTCTTTGTCGTATTTTATTTCTTTCCTGAAGAAAAACGAAACTAGTTCCTGAAGGTCGCTCAATTTGACGAGTCTTTCTTGTTCTAGCGCCACGATTTTTTTAAGTTGATCAAAACCAACGGTCTCTTTGGCCTCTGTTATGATGAATTCGCCCTCCCCCGCTTTGCTCACAAGCCCAGCTTTTTCGAAGTATGGCAGACATAAATTAGTAAGTTCGGAAAGATCTTTTTTTCTTATGTAATTTCCGTTAAGCCAATTCAATTTTTCAATATTAAAAATAGCCGAAGCCTTATTCATTCCGCTTATTGAAAAATTTTTAATTAATTCCTCTTTCGTAAAAATTTCATGATCAGTTTTTGGATTCCATCCGAGAAAAGCCATAAAGTTCATCAGGGCTTCCGGCAAATATCCCATGGCGCGGTAGTCAGCGATCGCCGTGGCGCCGTGGCGCTTGGAGAGTTTTGTCCTGTCGGGCGCCAAAGTCAGTGGAATATGGGCGTAAAGCGGTTTAGGTAAGCCGAGCGTTTCAATCATGGCGATTTGTTTAGGCGTATTGGAAATATGATCTTCCCCGCGGATAACATGGCTGATCCTCATGGTGTAATCGTCAATTATCACGGCGAAATTATATAACGGTGCGCCGAGATCTTTGGCAATAGTGATATCGCCAATAAGCTTCGTGTCGAATTCAACGCTGCCTTTTATCATATCTTCAAAAATAATTCGTTTGGCAGGCATCCTGAAACGGATTACCGGTTTTCTCCCTTCGCTGCGGAATTTTTTTATTTCATCGGCATCCAAGTTTACGCAACGACCGGAATAAACGGGTGGTTCCCCTCTCTTCATCATTGCCCTGCGTTCGGCTTCCAACTCTTCTTCTGTGCAAAAACAGTAATAGGCCTTGTTTTCATCCAATAGTTGTTTCAGATATTTTTTATAAGTTTCAAGCCGTTCGCTTTGGCGGTATGGCCCATATTCTCCGCCGACGTCTGGGCCTTCGTCATAATCAATACCGAGCCAGTGCAGACTTTCAATTATTTCTGTAGTAAATTTTTCGTCCGAACGCTCGAGATCCGTATCTTCGATACGCAAAATAAACTTACCGCCTTGGCTTTTGGCAAATAGATAGTTAAATAAAGCGGTTCTTGCCGTTCCAATATGTAGATATCCGGTTGGCGAAGGCGCAATGCGGACTCTGATTTCTTCTTTTTTAGACATATTTTTTACCTTTTCTAATTATTAACCAACTGAATTTTATTGTGGCAGTTAAGATTCTTTTCCAGCGCCACGGTTGCATAAAAAATCTCCAGAGCCATTCTAGACCGACCTTGCGCATCCATCCCGGCGCCCGTACTATTTTCCCGGCGATAAAGTCAAACGCTCCCCCGACACCCATAGCAATTTTAACCGAGGGCAATTTATTTAAATTATTGAAGATAAATTTTTCCTGCCGGCCGGCGCCAAACGCGACAAATAAAATTTCCGGTCTCGTTTCATTGATGTGATTTATTATTTTTTCTAATGATTCATCCTTCGCGAATGTATTGCCGTTAATTTTTAATTGCGGGAAGCTTTCAAGCAGCGTCAAGGTTGTTTCCTCTGGATCTGCCAGGCCTTCCGCGGCAGCCAGTAAATAAACTGAATAATTTTTTTGTTCAGACATTTGACAGATGTCTAACATTAAATCCACCCCGGGAATTCTTTCTGGGATGGGTCGCCGTAAATATCGGGAAGCAAGTATCAACCCAAAACCATCGGGTACGGAAAGATCGGCCTTGTTTAAAATTTCTAAAAATTCCTTATCTTTCTGCGCGGCCACGACTATTTCCGGATTTGGCGTTGCTATATAGTGCTGCCTGTTATCGCAAAGAAATTGATCTATGCACTCCAGAATTTCTTGTTTTTTTAGATTATCTATTTTAACTCCGAGAAGATTAACTTTCATTTCAGTGGGAAATATTTAATTACTGAATAGATCGGACCTTTAGAAGTCAGGAGACTTTCCATAAGTTCAATGCTCTTTACTTCAAAAATTTGCGGGAGAAGATTCACACCCTCGGTTTTACACTCTGATCCGTCTTTTATCCTACCCAGGGTCAAATGGGCTTTCCACGGCTTAGTGTCAACCGGAAAGTTAAGGTTTTGAAGCATAACCTCTAATTCGCCAATCAAATTTCTGATTATTTCAGAATCAATAATTTCGATAAATATGATCCTTGGTTCGTGTTCGTTGGGGAAACAGCCAAACTCGCCAGTTTTCATTTTAAAAACACCTATTTTTTCGGTAATTTTGTTAATCCCCTCTTCCGCTTGGGTAATTTGCTCTGGGGTCAGGTCGCCGAAAAAATGAAGAGTCAAATGCAGATTTTCCGGTGAGGTCCACTTGATGCCATAATCAGGATTAATCTTTTTTAAATCTTCTATAACTTTACCTAATTTTTCTTTTAATTCAGGTGGCAAATTAATAGCGATAAAGGTTCGTCTAGTCATGGTAAGTATTTATGGTAAATATTTTATGTTTAGTATAAAATTATAGCATTTTTTTGTTTTTAAAGCAACTTTTACTTATTGGCCAAAATTTGGTTTTTTGATAAACTAAAGATGGAATTGTGCGATGTTAAGACCGAAAAACGGTCTAGGGAGGACTAAAATGGCGGAAGAAAACAAATCCGGCGAACAGGGGGAAACTGGAATCCCACCTTGGTTTTTGGACAGTGGAGGTCAAATTGGCTGCTCTGCTGTAGGAAGCAAGCCTTTGGTTTCTTCTCCGCCGACTTCAACTCCAGCTCCTTCAGCCGAGACAGAGATGGACGACCCTTGTCGGTGGCCGGATACGCTAGGAGGCGATTATGAACTGCTTCCTTGGCACGGTCGTTTAGACAAGCGGTAGGAGGGAACTCACCGACGCGAAAGGAGAAAGCGTCGGTTTTATTTTTCGGCTAAAATTTGTTATGATTGAATCATGAGAGAATCTTTATTTTACAAAAAATTAGACGGAAAACGCGTTCAATGTCAGGCCTGCAATCATTACTGCCAAATCGCGCCTGGCAGCCGCGGGATTTGTGGCGTCCGGGAAAACCGCGACGGCAAACTTTACTCTTTGGTTTACGGAAAAATTGCCGCAAAAAACATTGATCCAGTCGAGAAAAAACCTCTATTCCATTTCTTTCCGGGCACGAAAAGTTTATCTGTCGCCACGGTCGGCTGCAATTTTCGCTGCCTTTATTGCCAAAATGCTGATATTGCCCAAATGCCAAAAGAAAATATTCTGTTTCAGCAGGAAAACGTGCCATGGATTAATTTGACCCCTGAAAACGTTGTAAGCGAAGCGCTGCTTTCCGGGACGCTGTCGATTTCTTACACTTATTCCGAACCGACGATTTTTATTGAGTTCGCCCTGGAGACAATGAGACTGGCGCGAAAGAAAAAAATAAAGAATATCTGGGTGACAAATGGCTATGCAAGCAAGGAAGTTCTGAAAGAAGCACTCCCCTATCTTGATGCGGCCAACATTGACATTAAGGGTTTTACTGAAGAATTTTATAATAAAGTTTGCGGGGCAAAATTAAAACCGGTTTTGGAAACAGCGAAAGCCATGAAACGCGCCGGCGTTTGGGTGGAAATTACGACTCTTGTTGTGCCGGGGCAAAACGATACGGAAGAACATTTCAAAGGTATCGCAAAATTCATTGCCAATGAACTTGGCAGGGAAACGCCGTGGCATATTTCCAAATTTTTCCCGATTTATAAATTTGCTGATCTGCCGTCCACTCCTCCGTCATCAATGCTTCAGGCTTACAAATTAGGCAAGAAGGCCGGGTTGCAATACGTTTATTTGGGAAATCTGCCGCTTGCGGAGTATGAAACGACAGTCTGCCCGAATTGCGGTGAGAAAGTAATCGAACGGACCGGTTACGAAATTGTTCGGCGCGACAAAAACGGCAAATGCGCCGAGTGCGGAGAAAATTTAAATTTAATTTTAAAATGATAATTTTAAATTTATGGGAGAAGTATCAAAAGATTTGATAAAAGAAAAAGAAAGTCAGACCAAAGGACTTGAACGTCTTTTCGAAACTCTTTTTGGAGAGTACTTTGAAAAGCATCATGAATATCCCCCGCTCTACTCCGGGAATATTATTGAAGACACAAGAAGAGTTAATCATTTTATAGGGTCAAGACCGGACGTTTTGCGCAGTATCCAGGGCCTTCCCGCTGTTCAGAGTATGGTCGTTGAAGTTGCCATTAAAGTGCTCAAAAAAATGATGGGTAAAGAATAATAGACGGTGAAGTTATGTTTTAGGCCGGCGCCTATTTTGCGCGGGCTTTTGCTATTGACATCTTTTTATAACGCGTTAAAATATAATTAGCACTCTAAACCGACGATTGCTAACTCATAACTCGATTTTCAAATTTCAAATTTTTATATGCCAATGCTTCCGCAAAATTTCACCACCAAATCACAAGAGGCTCTTCAGGCAGCGCAGGGTTTGGTTTTTGAATATAACCATCAATATCTCGATCCCCTGCACGTTCTCTCTGCTCTTATCGATCAGGAGGGAGGGATAGTTTCTTCTTTGCTCCAAAAACTTAATGTGAATGTTGAAATATTTAAGCAGCGAATCGGCGACGAACTTCAAAAATTACCAAAACATTCGGGGAGGCGGCAGGGCGGCATGGCTCAGATGAATGTTGGCCAGGAAATGGTACAAGTTTTTTATGCCGTGGAAAAAGAGGCCAAAAAAATGAAAGACGATTACATCAGCACTGAGCACCTTCTCCTCGGTCTCGTTGGTGTTAAAAGCCGGGTTTCGGAAATTTTATCCGCGGCCGGTGTAACTTACGACGGAGCGTTGAAGGTTCTGGCCGAAGTGCGCGGAACGCAGAAAGTCGATTCTCCGGAGCCCGAAGCCAAGTATCAGGTTTTGGAAAAATATACCGTTAATCTTACCGAGCTTGCCCGTCAGAAAAAATTGGATCCGGTTATCGGCCGCGACGACGAAATCCGCCGCGTGATGCAGGTTCTTTCCCGCCGGACAAAAAATAATCCGGTTTTAATTGGTGAGGCGGGAACCGGCAAAACGGCGATTGTCGAAGGTTTGGCGCAAAGAATCGTGGCCGGCGATGTTCCGGAAAGTTTAAAAGATAAAGAATTAATTTCTCTTGACTTGGGATCGCTTTTGGCCGGGACAAAATTCCGCGGCGAGTTTGAAGACCGCCTGAAAGCCGTTATTAAAGAAGTCAAGCAAGCCAGCGGGAAAATCATTTTATTTATTGACGAGTTGCATACGATTGTCGGAGCCGGGGCGCTGGAAGGCGCGATGGACGCTTCGAATATGTTAAAACCCGCTCTCGCCCGCGGCGAACTGCACACAATCGGCGCGACAACTATTAAGGAATATCATAAATATGTTGAAAAAGACGCAGCCCTGGAACGCCGTTTCCAGCCGGTCTATGTCGGAGAGCCCTCGGTTGAAGATACCATCGCCATTTTACGCGGCATCAAAGAAAAATATGAAGTCCACCACGGCGTAAAAATTACCGATGCGGCAATTATCGCAGCGGCGACTCTTTCTCATCGTTATATCTCTGATCGGTTTTTACCGGATAAGGCGGTTGACTTGATCGACGAGGCAACCTCCGCTCTTCGGATGGAAATTGACAGTATGCCGACCGAGCTTGATCAGCTAAAAAGAAAAATGATGAAATTCGAAATTGAACGGCAAGCCCTGCTTAAAGAAAAGGACGCGGGAGCCAAGGATGAATTGAAAAAAGTAAATAAGGAATTGGCCGAGCTTCAGGAAAAATCAAAGGAGTTGGAAATCGGCTGGCGCTACGAAAAGGATTTAATCAGCCAGATCCGCAAGGCGCAGAAACAAATTGATTCTATGAAACAGCAGGCCGATATTGCCGAACGGAAAGGTGAATTGGAAAAAGTCGCGGAAATCCGTTATGGAAAAGTCCCCGAATTGGAAAAAGAAATAAAAACATTAGAGAAAAAATTAAAGAAAACTCCGGATGAAAAAAGAATTTTGCGGGAAGAAGTTACCGACGAAGATATTGCCCGGGTTGTTTCGCGTTGGACGGGAATTCCAGTGACAAAAATGCTTCAGGGAGAAGTGGAAAAATTAGCCCACACCGAAGAAGAACTTGAAAAAAGGGTTATTGGTCAGAAAGACGCGATTAAAACTATTGCTAATGCTCTCCGCCGTTCAAGGGCCGGAATTTCCGAAGAAAAGAAACCTATTGGATCGTTTATTTTTGTCGGACCGACCGGTGTTGGCAAAACCGAATTATCGAAGGCCTTGGCTGAGTTTATGTTTAACGATGAAAACGCGTTGGTCCGCGTAGACATGTCAGAATATATGGAAAAACATTCCGTGGCACGGCTTGTTGGCTCCCCTCCCGGTTATGTTGGCCACGAAGAAGGCGGACAATTAACCGAAGCAATCCGCCGCCGGCCGTATTCGGTTGTGCTTTTTGACGAAATCGAAAAAGCCCATCCCGAAGTATTCAATATCCTTCTTCTGATTCTGGAAGATGGCCGCCTGACCGACGGGCGCGGCCGGACTGTGAATTTCAAGAACACGATTGTCATTATGACTTCAAATCTCGGCAATCAGGTTATTAGAGATTTTTCCATTGGTTTTCAGGACGGGGAAAATAAAGAGACAAACCGCGACAATGAAATGCGCGATAAGATTATGGAAATTTTGCGCGAGACTTTTAAATTGGAATTTTTAAACCGCATTGACGAGATAGTTATTTTTAAAAGCCTCGGCAAACCGGAAATCGGGAAAATTATAGAATTGCAATTAGCCCAGGTGCAAAAAAGATTGGACGCAAAAAAAATAAAATTGGATATCGCGGAATCGGTCCGTAAAATGCTCGCGGAAAAAGGTTTTGATCCGATCTTCGGCGCCCGTCCGCTGAAGCGGGTCATTCAAAATATGATTTTAGACGAATTGGCTCTGCAAATTATTGAAGGAAAAATAAGAGACGGCGATAAAGTCAAGATTGAATTAGGTAAAGATAAAAAAATTACTTTCGCAGTAAAATAAGACAAACTAAAAACCGCGACTCTCAAGGCTGTGGTTTTTGATAATAAAAAAACCGACCCAGAGGATTCGGAAAGCCATGCACTATTTACTGTCAAGGCTTAAATTTGATATAATACTCTTGGAAATTACGAAGTTAAAACTACCAAAATTATGCGTATTTTGGCAATATTTATATTAAGCCAGCTTTTGGCGGTTAATTTTGCTTTTGCTGAATTTAATCCGGATTATATCATTTCCGACCAGGAACTAACTGATCACAACGCCATGTCTCTCTCTCAGGTACAGAATTTTCTTGAGGGCAAAGGCAGTCCACTCGCTTGGTATGCAACAATTGACGTTGACGGACTCGGTCGGACGGCTTCGGAAATTATCTGGCGGGTAGCTCAGTCTCATAAAATCAGTCCGAAAGTTCTGCTTGTAACTTTGCAGAAAGAACAAAGCCTGATTACGGATACGACTCCGACGCAAAAACAACTGGATTGGGCCACCGGTTACGGAGTCTGCGATTCCTGTTCGCTTTCCGATCCGAGTATCCAAAAATATAAAGGTTTTGCCACCCAGGTTGATTATGCGGCCGGCTGGAAACGATGGTTTTTGGATAATATCTCAACTTTAGCCTGGGTAAAGCAGCCTGGACAAACTTATCTCATAGATACCTATAGCATCACGCCAAACAATTTAGCCACGGCCGCTTTTTATACTTATACACCGCATTACAACGGCAATTATAATTTTTGGAAAATCTGGCAGGACTGGTTTGGAAAATTTTTCCCAGATGGCACGGTACTCAAGGAATCCGACGGCAGCGGCATCTGGCTTATTCAGCGCGGCTTAAAAAGACAATTTTCAACTTATTCTGCTTTTGCTTCACGCTATTCGCCAGAAAAGCTCATTTCTGTTTCCAAAAGCGAACTTGAAAATTATGAAACAGGCGTGCCGATTAAATTTCCTGAGTATTCCCTGCTCCGTTCGCCGCGTGGCGCGGTTTATTTGATTGTTGGTGATACTCGCCGCGGCTTTATTTCAAGCGAAGTTTTCAAAACTATCGGTATAAATCCGGATGAAATTATTGATGTAACACAGGAAGAGATCGATACATTTATAGAGAGCGATCCGATAACTCTGCAGAGCGTTTATCCGCTAGGCGCTCTTCTGCAGGATAAGACAAGCGGCGGAGTTTATTTCGTAGAAAATGGAGTCAAAAAACCGATCTGGGCGAAGCATTTTTTGACTCTTTATTTCGCGAATAAAAAAATTACCGCCGTTTCGCCCGATGAACTTAAAAAATATACAACTGGTGAACCGATTAAATTCAAAGACGGCGAACTCGTGATGTCCGACAGTTCACCCACCGTTTATATTGTTTCAAACGGCGAACGGCGACCGATCCCAACAGAACAGGTTTTTAACGGTCTGGGCTACCGCTGGACAAATATTATAAAGACAACAGATAAAATTTTGTCGCTTCATCAGTTAGGCGCCTCTGTTTATCTTGGCGGCGCGGTTGAGGCGGCGACTAACAAATAATTTACCCAATATGCTTTCTTTTGCGGCATTTACCCCTCATCCACCAATTCTGATTCCAACAATCGGCAAAGAAAATCTTAAGAGAATACAAAAAACTTCTGAGGCGATGGAAGAACTGAAAAAAAGAATTTTCGAAACAAGGCCAGATACAATTGTTGTTATCTCGCCGCACGGCGCCCTTTTACCGGATGCTTTTTCGATAAATTTAAACCCTACCTATAAAAGCAATCTTCAGGAATTTGGAGACTTCGCTACCGAACTGAAATTCAAAACAGATACGTCTTTGGCTTTTCACATTAAAGAATTAATGGAGGACAAGAACATCCCTCTGGTTATGACAAGCCTTGAATCGCTTGACCATGGCACGATTATTCCTCTTTATTTTCTAGCAAAAAGATTAGAAGGGGTTTCAGTCTTACCGATAGGTTATTCAATGCTTGATCTTAAAACGCATTTTAATTTCGGAGATTTCCTGAAAGAGATAATATTGAATGAAGAAAAAAAGATTGCCGTTATCGCTTCCGGAGATCTCTCACATCGTCTCACTAAGGAAGCGCCAGCCGGTTATTCTCCGCGCGGGAAGGAATTTGACGAAAAATTGGCAGAACTTATAACAAATAAAAATGCAGCCGGTGTATTAGGATTGGACGAAACTTTGATAGAAGAGGCCGGTGAATGCGGACTCAGATCCCTTGTGATATTACTTGGCTTACTCGAAAGAATAAACTACGCTCCGGAGATTTTATCATACGAAGGACCTTTCGGAGTCGGGTACATGGTTGTTAATTTTAAACTTTAGCCTTTAATGAACGATTATATAAAATTAGCGAAAGAATCAGTTGAGACATTCATCAAAACCGGCAAGATTTTATCCCCATCG
>CAYZNO010000002.1:0-5776 GCA_964479685.1 uncultured Gammaproteobacteria bacterium | reverse complement strand
CGGAGTTTTTGTCAGCATCTATAATAACAGTGAATTGCGCGGTTGTATTGGAACATACTTGCCGACCGAAGCGAATATTGCGGAAGAAATAATTACCAACGCCATCTCCGCGGCGACCAGGGATTACCGTTTTCCTCCGATTACGGAGAAAGAGCTGCCATCTCTTTCCTACTCCGTTTATATCCTTGACGAACCGCGCCAAATAAAAAGTCTTAAAGAACTGGACCCCAAAAAGTATGGGGTTTTAATAAAATCAGATAAGGGAAAGTCTGGCCTCTTGCTTCCCGATCTCGAAGGCATCAATACTGTTGATGAACAAATAAACGCCGTCTGCCATAAATGCGGAGTGCGTCCGGAAAAAGAAAAAATTTTCATCTGGAAATTTTCCGCTAAAAAATATTAGACTATGTTCGCCGAAGTTATACCGCTGGCGCGTCTGCCCAAAAAATTATCCCGCTTTGACTACGAAGTCCCTCAAGAGATTGAGGGACAAATTAAATTAGGACAAATTGTCCTCGTTCCTTTCCGGGGCAAAAGAACAAAAGGCGTAGTTGTAAATTTGAAAGATCGTGCGGCGGAACTTAAAATGGCGCTTAAAAAAATTAAAAAAATATTGTCGGAAGATCCGGTAATTGATGAGACCGGGCTTGCCTTGCTCCAGTGGATGTCTGAATACTATGTATCCTCTTTACCACTGCTTTTAAAAACTTTTATTCCCGAGCCACCATTGCGTAAATTGGGAGAATCTCGGAAGACGGGAACTGTCGTGAAAGACATCTCGATTGCCAAATCTGATCTTCCGGAGATTAAAAATTCCCTGAAAAATATTTTAGGGGACAAGGAATTTTCTTTGTATTTTTACAAAAAAAGCAAGAATAAAACTATTGTTTTACTAAAGTGCGCGGAAAGAACCGTTAATTCAGGAAAAACAGTCTTACTTCTTCTGCCACAGGTTACCGATATTGCCGGCGCTCTCCCCTACTTCATGAAATTATTTCCCAGAGAAATCGCCGTACTTCACGGCGAACTTTCAAAAACCGACTATTGGCAAGAATGGCAGAAAATAAAAAGCGGAAAAGCAAGAATCGTTATCGGTACCCGTTCGGCGCTATTTGCGCCCCTTCGGGATTTGGGCTTAATTATAATAGACAATGAAGAAGCTTCAGATTTCAAGCAATCAGACCAAAATCCCAGATATGACGCGAGAGACGTCGCCTTTAAACTGTCAAAAATAACCGGCGCCAAAATTGTCTCCGCAAGCCAGGCGCCGCGGCCGGAAACATATTTTTTGGCCAAAAATCAGCCTGGGGCGATTTTTTTAGCTCCGCAGAATAATCCTGCTTCGGTTGCTTTAGTTGATATGAACGACGAAATTAAAAATAAAAATTTTTCACCATTAAGCGAAAAGATAAGGGAAGGAATAGAATTGGCCTTAGACAAGAATAAAAAAATTATACTGCTCCTGAACCGCCGCGGCAGCTCCACCCTCATCCTTTGCCGCGACTGCGATTATGTTTTCAAATGCGAAAAATGCCAGGCCCCGCTTGCCTGTTGTGAGGATGTCTGTAATTTGCCGAGTAAATTTATTTGCCGTAATTGCGGCCGGGAAAAACCAGTTCATCTCAAATGTCCCAATTGCCATGGCGCGGCTATAAAATATTTGGGAACCGGAACACAAACCGTTGAACGGGAGATGAGAAAATTATTTCCGCGGGCAAAAGTTCTTAGAATCGACAAAGATGCCAAAATAGCCAAGATAGTAAAAGAATTCGGTCAGGCCAGCATTTTTATTGGAACACAATTTTTTATCAGGAATTATCTAGAAAGGATTCGTGACATTGGATTTCTTGGAATTATTTCGGCCGATACTCTTACTTACAGTCCAAATTTTCGTTCGGCGGAAAAAACTTTTTCCTGGCTTATGAAACTGATAAATTTTGCCGGAGAGACAAAAAGCCCGGTTTGCGTACAAACTTTTTTTCCGAATAATTATTTTATTCAGGCAGTGATCCGCGGAAATCCTGAAATTTTTTACAATGAAGAGTTGGATAACCGTATGTCGCTTGGCTATCCGCCTTTCTCACGCTTGGCAAAACTGGTTTACGCCGATTTTAAAGAAGAAATCTGTGTTAACGAGGCCTCGCACATTTATAACGAACTTTCCGGGAAGCTGAATGGTCTGGCAGAGATGTCAATCAACGAGAAACCGAGAATGGAAAATAAAAAGTTTTTCTCCAAAATAATTTTGAAATTCCCCGAAGATTCGAGCGGTAAAGTAAAGGAAATTATCCGGAAAGCGTTGCCGGATGAGTGGACTATTGACATTGACCCTGAATCGCTGTTATAATTCACTATTATGATTTTAAATATTGTTACCACGCCAAACCCGATCCTCCGGCAAAGAGCCGAAGAGATAAAGCCGGAAGAAATAAGAAGCCCTGCTATTCAGAATCTTATTTTTGATATGAAAGAAACGGTTTTACCGGCCGGCGGGATAGGATTGGCCGCGCCGCAGGTTGGATTATCGCTGCGTTTGATTGTTATTGCTCTAAATGACAAAATTAAGGCGTTCATTAATCCAAAAATTACTAAATTTTCCTGGAGAAAAGAGGTTGGGGAAGAAGGTTGTCTGTCGGTGCCAGGGAAATTCGGGCCGGTTAAAAGATCCAAGATTGCGAAAGTTGAAGCGTATGATGAGCACGGTAAATTGCTTAAATTCAAGGCCAAAGATCTCTTTGCCAGAGTTATTCAGCATGAGATTGATCATCTGGACGGCATTCTTTTTATTGATAAATCTAAAAAAGTAATTACTGATAACGCTCCGCGTATTTAAACGGTTATGGACAAAAAAATCATTTTCATGGGAAGCGGCGATTTGGCCGCTATAATTTTAAAAAAAATAGCCGCCTCGGAATTTCGCCCGGAGGTTGTTTTTACTCAACCCGATAAACCGGCCGGGCGGAAACAAGTCCCGTCCCCTTCTCCGGCAAAAAAAATTGCTCAGAATTTTGATTTAAAAATTTTTGAACCCAAAAGTTTAAAAAATAATGAAACGAAAGATTTGGTTAAATCGTTCGCTCCCGATTTGATTATTGTTGCCGATTACGGAAAAATAATTCCGAAAAATATTTTAGATATTCCGAAATACGGGGCCTTGAATATTCATCCGTCCCTTCTCCCGCGGCACAGAGGGGCAACACCGGTTCATGACACCATTCTTTCGGGCGACAGGAAAACCGGAGTTTCGATAATTTTAATGGACGAACAGGTTGACCACGGACCGATTGCGGCTTCGGCTGAATACGGCTCGGATATTTCAAAAATCGGCCGGATTGAACTGACTGAAAAATTAGCGGAACTGGGAGCGGAACTTTTAATAAAAATTCTGCCGGAGTGGTTTGCCGAAAAAATCGAGCCGGCTATTCAAAATGAAACACTCGCGACTTATACTAAAATTTTAAGCAAAGATGACGGGAAAATCGATTGGCGAAAACCGGCTGAAGAGATTGAAAGACAGATTAGGGCTTTTGAAGGCTGGCCAGGTAGTTGGTGTGTTTGGCCGGAAAACAATAAGAAGATAAAAATTTTACGCGCCGAAATTATGGGGATTACCGGCTCTGGCACTCCCGGAAAAGTATCCATTATGCCAGGTGGAGAAATGGCGGTAGGGACTGGGAGCGGCGGATTAAAAATTCAAGAACTTCAATTGGAAGGCAAAAATAAAACTACAGGAAAAGAATTTCTGCGTGGTTATTTTCAAATTATCGGAAAAATATTGAATTAGACATAATACAAAACCAGCCCCGTCAAGCGGGACTGGTTTTGTTATTTATCTCTTATCTTGCAAAATTAGCTCTGCGCTTTTTGTTGCAATCAAAGCAATAAACCGGGCGGTCGGCTGCCGGCTTGAAAGGCAGCTCGGTAATCGCCACGCCGCAATCGGCGCATTTGAGGTTCATGTCAGAGACATTGAACATCTGGCGCTGCGGTCTAGGGCCAAAGCCCCGGTCATCGTTGAAAGCCATAAGTTTGGCTGAAGTCTCGGTCATTTTAACTTATGACCTCTTTTGATGCAATCTCGAGGATCTATCGTTAAAATTGTCCTACTCTTCGTACATCTCCGTCAAAACGGAGATTTATTGAATTATGTCTATATTATACACTATTCCCGGGATTTGTCAAGATAAAAAAGAGCGGCGAAGATTTTTAGTCAACGCCGCGTAGAGGTTTCATTTTTTCTTTCGGCTCGTGAGTTGGCGAAAGGTCATCCCTCCGGCAAAACCGCCGATAAGTATACCAATCGATCGGGTAGCGATGTCGGCGGCCAGCCTGTATCTCTCGCCCGTGCCCATCTTTACGAAGATGGCGTTCAGAGCGTACGAAGCGGCCACGGCTAGGACGATCGCGAGGACCGCGGAAATCAGAACGTAGAGAAAAAGCAGTGGCTTTTCCTGTTCTTTTTCTTCCTTCATGGATTCCTTCCATGCGCTCCTTGCTGGTTGTTTTAATTAAACAACCAGCGGGAAAAGGTTCGAACTTGCCGCCAAATGAACTGCAGAATTCCTCGTACCGTCCGCCAGAGCGTCCGCCAGAACCAGCGCCAGACGGCAAGAAATGCTTTCTTGGCCTGCTGGCCGATCCAGTGGAAAACCCGCGGTTTTTGTGTCAGAATGATGCTCGCGCCCTCGAAAACAATGAGCAGTAAAACAATGCCCACAATAAGATCAGACATCCTGTCCTCCGTCCGCCAACAACTCGAAGTGCCAGCGGCTCAAAAGTTCCTTGTCGTCTTCTTCGAGCTCGCCGCGCATGAGCAGATGGGTTCGGCAAGATAAAACGTGAAGATGGAAGTAAGCGAACGCCAGATTCGTCGGCACAGCGGCGGTGTCGTACCAGAAAACCCGGTCGCAATGCTCGCAGGCCATTGCATAAAATTCGTCCCCTGCTGCCATTTTTTTCCTCCTTATTCCTCTCTCAGGGCGACTGTAAAATATATCAGAGAATTATGATTTTGTCAATACTAAAACCGCCTTATTCTTCGGCGGCTTTAATTGTCTATTTTTTCAATTTAGCAAAAAATGTACCACACAAAAGTATATACCCGATTCCCAAAGGATGGTTTAAATATGGGCTGAAGAAATTCGTGGCTAAAAGAGCCGCGATTCCCAAAAGCAGGCCCGGTGGTATAAAGTCCCCTTCCCACCCTAAAGACCACCCAGAACGCCAAATTTTAGCTATTACGAGCATATAAACGACCAGCCCGGCCAGACCGATTTTGAGCATAATATCCAAATATCCCCATTCAAAGGCATAGGTCGTAAATTGTCCGTCAGGGCTAAGTTCAACGGCCCGCGGATCGCTGCTTTTATAGGTGACGGTAGTGCCAAAACCGGAACCGATCACCGGGTGCTTAATAATCGCCTTGCCAAGCGGCGGGAGCAAATCCCAGCGGCTCCGGACGGCCGCTTCGCTTAAATCGGTCAGGCGGTCTTCGAACATTGAACCTAAAGAAATTTTCCCCGGCGTTGGATAAGGAAATTTAACGGTTGCCCAGATCGCGGCTGCTGAAATTATGAATATTGCCAAACCGCAGAGTCCGATTTTTAGAATTTTACCGAAAGACAATCTATTTAATATCAGAAATATTAAAAGCACCAAAAGTCCGAAAGCCAATCCGACCCAAAAACTCCGGGAAAAACTGACAAGAATTGACGCAAGACAACCAGCTGAAAGCAACAAATAACGAGCGATAAATTTTTTGTTTTTATCTTTTTGC
>CAYZNO010000001.1:23053-24383 GCA_964479685.1 uncultured Gammaproteobacteria bacterium | reverse complement strand
AATTATAATTAATATTGCCAAGGACAATGTCTCCGACTAACAAATTTGCTTCTATGTTTGTCAAAGCGCTATTTTGGGCGTTAACGATGTTCTGGCTATAAGAAACCCGGGCGTTGGCCAAATTTTTCTGACTGTCCTCAAGCGCGGTCTCGGCGCTTTTAATATTTTTCTCGTAAGTCTCAATATCCTTGTCCAGTTTGGCAACAAGCGCTTCGTAATCACGCTTAGCGTTTTCGTGGGCCGTTTTCGCATTATTAACCGATTCCTGCGATATTTTCAAATCTTCCGAACTCGCGCCGGCAAGCAATTTGTTCAAATTAGCCGCGGCAGAAGCTAAGTTGGCCTCGGCTTGGCTTACCTGTATCTCGGCACTCTTGGCGTCGAGTTTGGCTAGAACCTGGCCGGCCGTAACTTTGTCTCCCTCGGAAACGAGTATCTCCTTTAGTGTCCCTATATTTTTAAAATTTAATTCTATTTTGTCGGAACTTGTTACCGTACCGGTCGCTGAGACAGTTTGCCTAACATCCGCGACTTTCGCGTCTTCCGTGACATATTCAACCCTCTGCCCGGCTATTGTCTTTGCGGCAAGATATCCTCCCCCGCCTAAAATAATTATCAACATTAACCAAAAAGACTTTCTCTTAAGCAGAGATTTAAGGAAATTTAAAATCCTCCCCATAAAATTGTTGGTTATTTTTATTAAGTAATTATATCATTTTCTCCGCTTTTTGTCTCGCTCCTTCTGCATAACAAAATTTTTGCGGTCAAGCCCGCTTTTGAAAATAAACAAAAACCCCCGATTTTGTCGGGGGCTCGCGAAAAACTATTTTTAATTTTTACTCCGCAAATTTAAAACTTGAAACTAGATGTTCAAAAATCGCTTCTTCTTCCGGAGTGCTGTTATTTTTTGTATAAACGATTCTGAAAGTTTTACCATCTTTCTGGAAATGGTAAGAAATAATCCTTTGGTCCTGCACTGCTTCATTGTTGCGCGTGCCCTCATACTTCTTTGCCTCAATTCCGCCGACTGTCGTATTAGAAACTGCCAAATCGGAAACATTCGCGGCAAGCTCATCCATGTTTCTGTCCGATACCTCGATAACCATCCGGCCGAGATATTCGGATTCAAGACGCGGCAGCGGATTTTTATCGGTTATAAAATAATCAATTATGCCGGGATGAGTCACTGCTAATTCTCTTTCGATGTAATGCCTCCAATACCATCTGTCGGGACGTTCTATCGTGTATTTTACAGACTTGTTGACATACGAAACAAAACTAACGTTACCAATTTTTTCCGATTCCGCGCTCTCCCCGGAAGTGATCGTTT
>CAYZNO010000001.1:7384-23043 GCA_964479685.1 uncultured Gammaproteobacteria bacterium | reverse complement strand
CCTCTTCGTTGGCGTTTCCATTAATATTTTCATTCTCGTTCTGATTCTCCACGGCCGGAATATTTTTAATTTTTTCGCAGCCAGCTCCCCCTAAAACCAAAATACACGCGAGAAGCGCAAAAATAACTTTTTGGGACATAATTTTAAAAATTATTTTTAATGGCGGGGGCGGAAGGAATCGAACCCTCATCCCTGGTTTTGGAGACCAGTGTTCTGCCACTGAACTACACCCCCATGTATTCTGTATTTTTAATAAGAGTAGTTAAAAACCGGAGCCAATAAATTGTCGGTCGGAACGTAATCATCAGTCAAAACTATCGCCTCCTTTTCCGCCAAAAATTTCTCTATGTCTTCCGCGGAAACAAAAAACCCTATTTTACCCAGATTATTATATTTCTCGCTCTCGGCTACCTCACTGAGAAGAAAACTCCATTTTTCTGGGTCTATTTCTTTATCCCCCGCTAAAATAACGAATGTATTGCGTTGATTTTTCTCCCAATCAACGGCGAGCGGAGCGAGATAAACGTGAGCGAAAACTTTCCTGAGAGTTTCAGCAAAAGAACTGACAAATTTGCCGTATTTGTAATTATCAATAACGTTAACCGCGTAAAATCCGCCTTCGGTCAAATGTCGCCTGATGACTTCGTCAAATTCCAAAGTCGTCAGGTGATAAGGCACGGCGAAGTCGTTAAAAGCGTCTCCAAAAATTAAATCATATTTTTTGTCATCAGGCAACTGTTGCAAAAAAATTCTTGCGTCCAGGTTGATTGTTTTTATTTGAGTGGAACGATCAAGATTTAGTTTTTCAAAATTGAATCTTGTCACGCCCGGATCTATCTCAGCGACTTCTATCGCGCTTTCGGGATAAAATTTTTCCAAATAACGCGGAAGGGTGTATCCGCCGCCTCCTAAAAATAGAGTGGAAAAATTTTCCCTCTTATGCTCCTCAATCCAGTAATCAGTCAATATCTTATATAATTTTTCATAATCGTAAGTGAAAATATCTTCGCGCCCAGGGTAAACAAAGCTGTGAATAAGATGATCAAGTTTAAGGACACGCCCCTCCGCACCGTCTTCGGAAACTATCTTTCTCGTGGTGATACAATAATAATTAGTTTCTTTTTCGCAATTTTGCGGAAGCCAAAAACTTCCTAAGAAAATCAAACCAAAAACTATGTTAATTTTGTCTTTAGCCATCTTTGCGGTAGCCCCAGCCACTATTATTCCGAGCAAAATCAGCATGGCCGAAACTCCCAGTACGACAAATTTAGTACCGATATGAGAGATCAGCCAAAAACCGGTCGCGAAAGTCCCCAGGATGCTGCCTAAAGATCCAAAGGCATAAATCTTTCCCACGGTCCGGCCGGTCCGCTCCAGATTTTTCAAATCGAACTTAACGACCATAGGCGAAATGCAGCCCAGGAAAAAACTCGCCGGAAAAAAAATTATTAAGGAAAAAATAAGTGTGGAAGCGGCGAGAGGAATTGCTATAGCACCAAGAAGCGTTCCTATAGCCGGCACGAAATAAAGCACCGCGACACATGATATCCCGGCCAGGAGAAAAACTAAGCCGAGCATTTTTTTGCTGAAATTTCCGTCGGCCGCCCTGCCTCCCAAAAAATTACCCAAACTTATTCCTGCCAGAATTATGCCGATTATGCTCGTCCAAGTATAAAGAGAGACGCCGAGATACGGCGCCATCAATCTTCCGGCTACAAGCTCCAAAACCATCAAACAAAAATTGCTTATAAATACTATAAGACCCGGAAACCTTAAAATTTCCCGCTTTTCCGGTTCGGACATACTAAAAACTTTGCGCCATATTTATACCTGGCACGATTTATTTAGTTTCCTTATGAAGAGTGTGTTTTTTGCACCACTTGCAATGCTTTTTCATCTCCAGCCTGTTTTTCAAGGTCTTTTTATTTTTATGAGAAAAATAATTGACGCGCTTGCAGACCGTGCATTCTAGTTTGATTAAATTTTCCTGAGACATAAACTTATTACTTATTAAGTTCAAAATTAAGTTCAAAAGCCAGCGGTCGGAATCGAACCGACGACCCACGGTTTACAAAACCGTTGCTCTGCCGACTGAGCTACGCTGGCAATGGGTGGGCAAGGATTTGCACCTTGGAAGGCGTAAGCCAGCAGATTTACAGTCTGCCCCGTTTGACTACTTCGGTACCCACCCAGAATGGAGCCGTTGGCCGGAATTGAACCGGCGACCTACTCCTTACCATGGAGTTGCTCTGCCGACTGAGCTACAACGGCAAGTTCTTTAATCTTTACCAGAGAAAACAAAAAATCATCTCACGAATTTTTCCCCGTTCAGATATTTTTTATCCTTTCTTTAAATTCGGCGAGTTTTTGATTATCCGGGTTTACTTCGGTAAGTTTGCCAAGGGCTTTCTCCGCCAAGTCTTTATTCCCTACTATTATACTTATATCGATTAAAAAATCAAGATTTCTCGGATTAGTCGGCTCGAGCTCCACCACCCGGGCGAAACTTTGAAGAGCCTTATCAAATTCTTTCCGCTCTCTGAAAAGCAACCCCAGATCGAACAAAGTTTCAATATCATTAGCGTCAAGTTTAAGTATATATTGAAAAGTTTCTTCTGCGTGGTCGTAATTTTTCTGCTCAAGGTAGATCTCCCCCAGTTTCTTGTATGCTTCTATATTTTTATGGTCCAGGGAAATAATTTCTATATACTTTTTCTCTGCCTCATTGAGGCTGCCGGCTTTAAGAAATTCTTCCGCTGAAAAAAATAACGCTTTAATTTTTTGTTCTATTTCCTCGGGCGCTGAAACGACTTTTTCTATTTTCTTATATTTATTTTCCAAATTTCTCGCCCGTCCATAAATTATCCTGAACAAATTTTTAATTACCGCCTGTACCGGAGAAAAAAATTTTGAAAAAAATTTAATAAATCCATTAATTTTTCTTTCGAGCCTTGAAGCGATGATTTTTTCCTTCTTTGCCGCTTCCTGCTCGCTCTTTATTGCTCCCACGTCTATCGCCGCCAAAACCGGAAACTTCCTGGCAACAATAAAAATAATCCCGAGCATGGAAATAATTATTATAACCAAAGGAATAATATCGTAAGGAGACATAAATAAAAATTTCTAATTACTAATTCTAATTCACTAAAACTATACCTTACCTACACTGCCAAATATCTTAATTTTTTCCGTAACTATTTTTTCCACCGCCTCGACCACTGGCGACAGAACCTTGCGTGGATCATAGATATCTTTGTCAGCAGCCAAAGTCCGCCTTAGGGAATTGGTAAAAGCCAACCGTAGTTCGGTATCAATATTTATAATACTTATGCCGAGCTTCACGGCTTTTTCTATCTGCCCGCTTGGTATACCCGAAGCTCCGTGCAAAACCAGAGGGACTTTAATCTTATCCGAGATTGCCTTAAGCCTTTGAAGATCCAACTTCGGAACCCCTTGTCTGATTTTCATAATTCCGTGAACATTGCCAATAGAAATAGCCAACGTATCCACTCCGGTTTTCTTTACAAATTCGGCTGCTTCATCCGGGTGGGTCATAAAGGCCTCGCGGCCGGCAACTTTAATTGTATCTTCAACCCCTTTCAGTCTTCCGATTTCACCCTGAGCCCAAACCCCGCGCTTATGGGCATATTGGACCGCTTTTTTGGTCAATGCGACATTTTCGTTAAAGGGTAAATGGGAAGCGTCCATCATGACCGAAGAAAAACCAGTCTCAATGCATTCAACAATTGACTGAATTTTTTTTCCATGGTCAAGATGCAATGCTATTGGCGCGCGGAGAGCTATTCTTTTCGCTACTGTTTTTATGATATCTGTAATTGTTTCAAGCCCGGCATAATCAATCGTCGCTTCGCTAACTTGGACCACGGCCGGCGCCCGTAAAACTTCGGCGCCGCGCACTATTCCCAAAGTAATTTCCAAATTTTGAGTATTAAAAGCGCCAAGACCGTACTTACCGCGTCTAGCCTTGGTTGCCAAATTCTTGATGTGAACAATCGGCATAAAACAGAATACCAAATTTATTCTTTAAGAAATCTCTTTTATCATTTTAACAAATTCGTCGGCTTTAAGCGAAGCTCCTCCAACTAAAACGCCTTCGATCGTTTCTTTTTCAACGAAATCTCGAATATTTTTGCTGTCAATACTCCCGCCGTAAATAATCTGAAAATGTTTTGCAACCACATCGGCCGGAAAAATTTCAAGCAATGTCTCCCTAATCATCCGATGGGAATGTTCCGCATCTTCCGGGTCTACCGCCTGCCCGGTGCCGATTACCCAAACCGGCTCGTAGGCAATAATAATTTTTTTATTGCCGAAAAGCTCCGCTCCCTTTATGGCCTGTTCCGTCTGGCGGGCTACAACAACGTCGCGAATCCCCTTTTGCCGCTCTTCAAAAGTTTCCCCGACGCAGACGATTGGCGTAAGATCGTGTCCTAAAACGGCTTTAACTTTGCCATTCACCATTTCGTCGGTTTCTCCCAGATTCTGCCGCCGCTCCGAGTGGCCGACGATAACATGACTGCAGCCGACCTCTTCAAGCATCTTCGGAGAAATCTCGCCGGTAAAAGCGCCTTTTTCTTCCCAAAAAACATTCTGCGCCCCGAGATGGAAATTTAACGGATTATCTTTTTGCAAAATATCACGCAAGGGGAAAATTGAAGTAAAGGATGGACAAAGAATGATTTCCGTTTTTCCCAGATCAGTCTCGGCTAATCTTTCTTTTAAACGGACGGTTAAATTTACCGTTTCGGCAACGGACAAGTTCATTTTCCAGTTGGCGACAAAAATTGTTTTTTTCATAAAAAATTATTCCGATCTAAATTTTTAAAAATTTGGCAAACGGCACCTCGTCGCGGAATGGGCCTATCAGGGCCAAACTCATTTTTTTCTTCTGCATCACTTCTTTAGCAACTTTCTGGACATCAACAGCCGTCACGGCAAAAATCTTTTTAAGTTTTTCTTCCGGCGTCAGAATCTCTTTTGTCAGGAGTTCCTGTTTGGCAAACCAGTCGGCGACTTGACTCGAATCTTCAAGCGCCAAGACCAAACGGCCCTTGATACACTCCTTGGCTCTTTCCAATTCTTCTTTTTCCACTCCTTTTTTGGCGACCTTATCCAGTTCTTCGAAAATCGCCTCGATCGCCGCGGTGATTCTTGTTTTATCAAGCCCTGATTGAATAACCAAATTGCCGACATCTTCATAAACATTGACGAAAGATTTGATAAAATAGCAGAGACCCTTTTTCTCGCGTATGGAGATAAAAAGACGGGAACTCATGTAACCGCCCAAAATTATCGCCAAAAGCTGCAAGGCGTAAATTTCCGGATCAAAATAGGAAAACCCTGGAAAACCAAGAGCCAGCTGGACCTGCTCTGTTTCTTTATACTGTATCTTTATTTTCGGCCCGGCGCTTTTTGCTGCGCCAAAATCAAATTTATTAAAAATTGGCTCCACTTTTGCGCCCGAAAAACCAAAATATTTTTCCGCCAAAGCGACCTCCTTATCCCCGAATTTTCCGGCGAGACCAATTACCAGATTGTTTGGCTGATAATACTTGTCGCGGTACTCAAGCATTTTTTTTCGGTTGAAACTTTTCACTGTCTCAATATCGCCGCTGATTTTCCAGCCAAGCGGATGGTCGCCGAAAATAGTCTGTTCAAAGAGATCCTCAATAAACATGATCGGATTATCTTCATACATCCTGATCTCTTCGGAAATTACCCCTGCCTCGCGCCTGATTTCACCTTCGTCGAATTTAGAATTAAAAAGCATGTCGGAAAGGATATCGAGCGCCAGTTCAATTTTGTCCTGTTCGATTTTAATATAATAGCCGGTATGATCGCGGGAAGTGAAGGCGTTGTACTCGGCGCCGACGCTATCCAGGTCGCGGGAAATGGCCAAAGTATCCGGACGTTTTGTTGTTCCTTTAAACATCATATGCTCGATAAAATGAGAA
Source organism: uncultured Gammaproteobacteria bacterium (assembly GCA_964479685.1). Taxonomy (GTDB): domain Bacteria; phylum Patescibacteriota; class Patescibacteriia; order XYB2-FULL-38-15; family XYB2-FULL-38-15; genus JBGSRW01. Next base: position 17,068 of record CAYZNO010000001.1, on the reverse strand, counting down.
ATACCGTTCACCTCTTTTGTTTCGTAACGCGAACCGACTTTATACAAAACCAAAACCGTCGCCGCCTCTGTCCCGGCAATCGGCGCGGTAATCAGCCGCACGCCATTTTTTAATATTTTTTTCTTAAACATAAAAAACGGATTACAGATACGAGAATCGAGATTCAAGTTACGAGTTACAAATCAACTCAATTCTTAATTCTCAGTTCTATTCCACGACAAACGCGACTTTCAAATTCACCTTGTACTCCGCGATTTTCCCATTGACCACCGCGGCGTTTTTTCCCATAACATCCACGCCCGTGACATTACGCAAAGTTTTTACCGCGCGCTTCACACCTTCGTGGAAAGCGTCGTCAAAACTTTTCTCCGAAATTCCAATAAGTTCCACAATCTTAATAACCATGTATTTTAAATTAATTTTTCTTTTAAATAATTCGCCAACTCGGAGATTTTTATTCTTTCTTGCGCCATAGTGTCTCGGTCGCGGACCGTCACGGCCTTGTCTTCCAGGGATTCAAAATCAACCGTCACGCAATACGGCGTGCCAATTTCATCCTGGCGGCGGTAACGTTTGCCGATTGACTGGGTTTCATCGTACTCGCAGGAGAAATTCTTCAATATTTCCTCATAAAGCGGACGCGCTACGGCCGAAAGTTCCTCTTTTTTGGAAAGCGGCAGAACGGCAACTTTGTAAGGCGCCAAATTTTTGGGCAGGCGAAGCACCACTCTTGTATCGGTTTCTCCTTCCTCGGCAGTCGGCGCCTGTTCTTCGCCGTAAGCTTCAAGCAATGTCACAAGAACCGAACGGTCGATCCCAAACGTCGGCTCAACAACGTGCGGCACGTATTTTTCTTTTGTCACGGGGTCAATATAGGAAAGATCCTGGCCGGATTTTTCCATGTGGCGTTTCAGGTCAAAATCTGTCCGGTAAGCGATGCCGTAAAGTTCTTTCTGCCCGAAAGGATAAAGGTATTCGATGTCCACTGTGCGCTTCGAATAATGAGCTCTCTCTCCCTCCGGAATTTCGTGAAAAACGAGATTCTTTTCTTTGACGCCTAAAAATTCGAGCCATCTTTTCATTTCATTGAGCCAATACTCAAAATGCTTTTGCCATTCATTCGGGTGGACGAAATATTCGAATTCCATCAGATTGAATTCTCTGGTCCGGAAAATAAAATTTCCCGGCGTTATTTCGTTCCGGAAACATTTCCCCTGCTGAGCGATGCCGAAAGGAATCCGTTTGCGGCTCGTTTCCTGGATAATTTTGTAATCGACAAACATGGCTTGGGCCAGCTCGCCCCGGAGATAGGCCGTGGCGGTTGCGTCTTCAGTCGGCCCGATAAAAGTCTTGAACATCAGATTGAAATTTTTCGCCTCGGTAAAACCCTCTTTCCCGCCGCATTCGGCACAGGCTTTACTAATATCAATCTGGTCGGCTCTGAAGCGGGCATGGCACTTTTTGCACTCGACCAACGGATCGGTGAATTCGGCCAGGTGTCCGGAAGCCTCCCAGACTTTTGGGTTCATGATGATCGCGGCATCAAGCCCGACCATATCGTCACGGCTTGTTACAAATCGTTTCCACCAGGCGTTCGTGATGTTGCGTTTTAATTCCGTTCCGAGCGGTCCGTAATCCCAAGAGTTACTCAACCCGCCGTAAATATCGGATCCGGGAAAAATAAAACCGCGCCTCTTGCATAAAGAGACGATTTTATCCATTAAGTCGTTTTGTTTTTCGTTTTTTGCCATAAAAATTAAATTGTCATCAGCTCCTGCTCTTTCTTGTCGCCGATCGTTTTGATTTCGTCATTGTGTTTTTTAACGAATTCTTCCAGTTCCTCTTGAAATCTGAATTTTTCGTCCTCGGTGATTTTCTTGTCTTTTTCCGCGGCGGCAATCTCATCTTTAACCGTTTCGCGGACGCTCCGGAGGCTGATACGCGACTGCTCGAGTTTTTGCCCCAATATTTTTATCATCTCTTTGCGGTTCTCTTCTGTCATCTGAGGCATGGAAAGGCGGATTTTTGTTCCTTCATTAACCGGGTTAATCCCGATATTGGCAAGCTGAATCGCCTTTTCCATTTCTTTTATAATACTTTTGTCCCACGGTTCAACAACCAAAGTTTTCGGGTCGGAAATAATTATGTTGGCAAGGCCCCTGATCGGCGTTTTAACTCCGTAGGCATCAACGACGATATTTTCAACAAGAGACGGATGGGCCCGGCCAGTCCGGAGCGACGATAATTCCGTTTTAAGATGTTCAATAACCTTAACGAAGTTTTCTTTATGACTTTCCAAAAAATTGTTCATATGGTCTACTTTTTAAATTTAGTCACGCCAAGATAAACAACGCTGCCATTGGCCGGATCGACGGCAAGCGATGTTGCAGCGCGCGTCGTCGGCAGTTTTCTTGTAACCCATCTCGCTCCGCCGTCCACGCTTTTATACAAAGTCGTCGCTGTCCCGTAATAAATCTCGTTTCCGTTCTGCGGATTTATATCCGAGGAAATAATATCGGCGCTGCCCGGCGGCGTAATCAAACTTATCGGCTGCCAGTTTGTTCCGCCGTCGGTGGATTTCAAGAGACCGTATTTGGAGACTAAAAGCAGATAATCTCTCTGGGAAAAATCCATCAGTAAATTTTTGAAAACCTTTGCGCCGTTGTATTCATTTATTTTTTCGCTCAAGTCTGTCCAGTTGGCGCCGCTGTCCGTCGATTTCCATATGCCACGGTCAGCTGTAGCAACATATAAAATCCTTGTATCGTAGTAGTTCACTAAAATTTTGGAAACTTTGTTTTCAAAACGCTTTAAGGTGGTCCAACTTCCTCCCTGGTCGGACGATTTCACAAAATCTCCACCCGAAAGACCGGCGTAAACCAAGGATGGGTTATAGGAGTCAACGGCCAGGGACGTAACCGCCTGGTCGGCTCTTGTGTCAATGTAAACATTCTGCCAACTTCTAAGACAATCCGAGGTTTTAAAAATCTTGTTGCCAATCGAGGCGTAAACGTTGCATTTATTTTTCGCGTCAACGGCGATCGCATTTATCTTCCCGGACGAAAGCGCTCCGCCGGTAAACCACGAATCCCCGCCGTCCGTCGTATAAAAAAGGCCGTTTTCCGCTGTTCCGAGATAAATCGTCCTGGAATCCCCAGGATCAAAAACTATGTTTACGACGTTCACGTTTGAAATCGCGCTTGGTTTTGTCGCGGCAACCGCCACTTTCTGCTGCCAATTCTCCGCTTTGTCGGTTGATTTAAAAACTCCGCCGTCCGTGCCGCCCGAACTTGTGCCGCCGAAACTGATGCATCCCGGCCCCATAAGAACAAGACCGGCCGCCAAAAATGGAATGAGGTAGATTTTTTTCATAAGTTTAAATTATTAAAATGAAAGCATTAAATTTTCCAAAACCAATCTCGGATTGAAATTATCGCCAAGATAGGATCCGGCCTTTTTAATCTCCCTGAAAAGATTAGGCAAAAGACGGCTATCAAGCCGGTTAATTATCTTTTTAATATCGGCCAGAAAAAGCTGGTTGGCCGCAAGTTCCGGGCAGCCGGCCCCGACAAGAGCCAAATCGCGTAAAATTGATTTCCAGAGAGACAAAGTATGATTTAAGGAACCAATCAAATCTTCCGACTCGTTTTCCTTGGAAAAATACCTTTCAAAAATTTTCATTCTGCCGGTAAGCGTATCGGCCCTCATAATCTCCATAACCCCCTTGGCCTCCTCCAAATATTTTGCCATTGCCGAAGAATCTCCTTCACTCCGGCTTTGCCAAAAATCAAGAGCTACCCCTGGTTTTCCCCAGGAAATTTTAGAAAAATTCAGCGCTTCCTCCCGGCTTGCTCCGAGGCTGATTAAACGATCATAAATCAATCCTTCGGCAACCGGTAAAAATTTCAAAACCTGGCAGCGGGAGACAATCGTCGCCGGCAATGCCGAAACGCTCGCCGCCAAAAGAATTATAACTGTTTTCGGCGTCGGCTCTTCCAAAGTTTTAAGCAAACTGTTGGCCGCTTCCAAGCTCATGGTTTCCGCCTCTTCTATAATAGCAATTTTATACGAGTTTAAAAAGGAACTTAAGGACAATTTTCGCTCCAATTCCCGCATTTGGCCAATGCTTATTTCCGAGAGCATTTTTTCCTCTTTTTTGTCCATTTCCCGGCTTATAAAATAAACATCAGGATGACTTTCGACCGGTTTGCCGAGAAGCTCTTCGGCAAATTGCCTGGCTATGGTTCCCTTGCCCAGATGTTTCGGCCCATAAAACAAATAAGCGTGGGAAACCTGACCGCCCTTCACGCTTTTTTCTAAAAAATCAGTAACATTTTTATGGCCTATAATTTGCGCAAAATTCATACTTCCCAGCTGCTAAACATTAATTTTGTCATTGCCTCTTGACAAAACTTCCAAATTATGATAAATTTAAAGCATCAGTGGCGGGGTGTCCCCGCCATCACGAACTGCGGAGACTTTTTGGACAGCGGCATTCGACTACTACTTCGAATTCAGGACTTGCGGGCTTTTAAGCTTGCGCCGCTAGAAAGGAGGTGTTCCGGGTTACGGGTTACGAGTCATGAAGACCGTGATCGCTCGGGATTTCCGCGGCAGAGCTTTGAGGCCTTCGGGTCTTGGCTTGCTGCTTTCCGATAAGTCCTCCGCGAAGGAGGTATGAACGTCATGTTTTGGGGCTACAGAGCAACCGGCAAGAAGTGGCTGCAGAAGCGACGCACCGAGCATTGCGGCTCGGAAGGTGGGTGACGACGCGGAACACCGCGCTGCACCGAACTGATTCGCTTCCGGAACCACACGAGCGTCTAGAAAATTCCGGCGAAAGCCGAACATCTTCCTAGGCGCAAGCCCGGGAATCAGGTGTTAACCACAAGAAGCATGGGGTACACCGAGGTTTCCGGGTATTTTTTATTTCTTAAATTTCTTATTTCTGATATTTTTCCGCTCCCTCCCAAGCCAGATTGAAAATGGCGCGGAGCGCTTCGCTTATTTCCTTACTTTCAATAATCACGCCGATGATTTTCCCGCGACATACGCCGAGGGCGACTTTATTCCCGTAAATAACAATGTCAGTGGCAAAAGGAAACTTTTCCGGAGGAACATATCTCCTTTCTCTCTGCTCTCCATCCTCCTTAGCGGACAAAACCTTTCCCTTATCGCTTGTATAAATCGCTCTAACTCTGATTTTTTCTTTCTTTATCTTCTCGGCCATTTTAGAACGATGCCCTTGGGGCTCCTGGCGCGGGAAAATTTTGTCAAATTCATCAAGCGCCACAACCTCTTCTTCGCTATCGTATTTTGACTTCAAAACGTCTTCCTGTATTGTCTTTAACCCTTCCACCCCTTCAAAAAATTTAACTCTCGGTTTTTCCTCGGCCGCGGCAAAAAGAGTTTTTAACTCAGGCAAAATATTTTCAAACTGCCTGGTTTTTTCTTTTGCTTCCATTTCTTCCTTATGGAGAAGGGACAAAAGTTGATCCGGCGACTCGGCGGTAAAAAATCTTTTCTTTCCTTTCTCAAAAGAACTCATCAAACCGCGCCCGATTAATGATTCAATCATGACGTAAGTTGTCGCGCGGTTGACCCCGGCCTTGCTGGCAATATTTTGTACGGGCGTTGGGCCAAGTTCCATTGAAGCGAGATACACCTTGGCTTCTTTATCCGACAAGCCTAATTTTTGTAATTCTTTCTCGAGCATAAAAATAAATTATTACATTGTTAAATTATTATATCATAATACCACAAACTATCAGCAAAAACAACCCCCTGCCCCGCCTGACATAAAGGTTAATCAATATGTTTAATTTGATATTAAAAAACACATTCATTACTCTGCTGATCGCGTAAAAATGCTAAAAATGTCAGATGGGGTTGACAAAATTACAGAAATATGATAAATTTAAAGCACCGAACCTGGGGATTCCGGTTACAGCCTAAAACCGGCCAAGGACCGGAGTACTGCCAAGCCAACGGGCGAGGCGGGAGACCCCAACAAGGGCGTGCCGGCACGTGAAGCCGGCGATGAGTTTTGGAAACGGCCTGACAGTATGTCTCGTGCGCCAATGGTGGCGCAGCGAGGCCAGGCCATAACCCGGGGAATCCGCGTTTTGTTTTTTGCGGAAACCCCACATCCAGGGCAGGGAGGAAACGAAAGCTAGGCCTGGAAACGGCAGCGCGGGGCGCGCATTGAACACGATGGGGCGGAGGAGCGTAAAAACTCTTCTGCCCCTACTTTTTTCAGAATAAAGATTTTAAAATGACGACCGACCGATTGAGCAAAAATATTTTGTTCAGTCGGATGGCCGCCAAATTCCAATTGGAGGGAGACGCGACCATCGGGGAAGGAGGAGTGGAAAAAAATGAGGATCATTCACTCGATCGACGAGCTGGCCGAGGCCTTGGCCGAGGGCGGCGACGAAGCCGACCTCGTCCGTGACGACGGCGTCTGGCGGGACAACCCCGACCAGGCCCGCGCCGCGGACCCGGCCACCTACCGCGACCACGTGCGGCTCCTCGCCACCGGCGGGGAGTTCGACCGCCTCGCCTAGTACGAAGACCTGCCGGTTCGATCCCACCTTTTTCTTTCTCTCCCCACAGGCCTGCCTGCGAATAGGACTCTAAATCCTACTTGCGGACAGGCCTTCTTTATTAATTTCTAATTTTAAATTTTTAATTTTTAATAAATGATCAAATTATTTAATTTCTAAAATTTCCTCATCCCTCTTTTTACTATTTAAAGTAGAAACTATTTTCCCAAAAATTAAAGTCAACTCTTGCGCTTCTGCCCATAAAACCCTCGCTTCTTCTTTAGACGCTGTACAGCGCTCTGCAATCATCCTCAGCCAATGTTTCGTCTCCTGGACTTCTTTTTTACAAATATAAATTTTATTCTGAAAATCTTTTCTGGAGCTGGCGCCATTGGCCTCCATATAATTTGCGCCCACGCTGGTCCCCGATCTTACTAGTTGACCAATAATTGGTTTTGAAACGGCATCTTGGTTTACTTTTTTACAAAATCTTATTATCATTTCGCCGAATTTGGCCGTCCTCTCTTCTAGATTGTAATAATTGTTTTGTAATTCCTCCATTTAAAATTGATTCAAAATTCAAAATTCAAAATTAGAAATTAGAAATTATTTTAGATCCTCCAATACTTTCCACGTCTCTCTCGCGCATCTTCCCCAACTAAAATCCTGGACTCTCGCCAACCCGCGAATTTTTAAATCTTCCTGCAGATGACTATCGCCCAAAACCCGACCGATTCCCTCGGCAATATTTTTGGGCTCATATGGATCAATAAAATAAGCCGCTTCCCCCGCTACCTCGCGGAGGGCTGGAATGCCGGAACAAACAACCGGCGTGCCGGACGCCATGGCTTCCAGAACCGGGATGCCAAAACCTTCGTAAAATGACGGGAAAATAAAAGCGTTCGCTCCGTTCATTAAATACGGCATATCTTCCGGTTCCACCCAGCCCGGCATAATAATTTGATCGTGCAAATCGTTATCAACGATCGCTTTGACAACTTTTTCAAATCCAAATCCCGGCTGGCCGACAAGAACCAACTTGAAACTTGAAACTTGAAACTTGAAACTTTTTTTGAGCATTCCGAACGCCTCAACCAACCCAGGTGTATTTTTTTTCAATTCAAGCCGGCCGGCATACAAAATATACGGCTGACTTATTTTGTGTTTTTCCAATACCGTGGAAATTTTTTCCTTATCGTCGATCACTTTATACCGGCCGCTGTCATAACCGTTCGGCACAACCGCGATCCGCTCCGGCGAAATTTTAAAAAATTCTACGAGTTCGCTCTTGGTAAACTCTGAAACAGCGATAATTTTTGCCGCGTGTTTCACGGCGAACTTTATGGCAAATTCATGGTATTTCAAAGCCGGCCAGTCGTAAACATTGGGCAGGCGCATAAAAGCCACGTCATGGCAGGTTGTCACGGTCTTTGCCGGATGGAAAAACGGCACGGTATGAGCCGGAATAAAAAGCGCCTCGGGCGGACGGCGGAGCATTTCCCACGATAACCTGATTTGTGTCCAAAGTTTTCGCGGCCGCCAGGAGAGAACCCTGCTCTGCCAGTTTTGCGGCAACTCCCCTAAATCACCGCGCAATTTTTCCCGCGAATATAAAATAAACCGATCATTTTGATCAGTAATTTTTTTCAATTCTTGAACCAGATGGTAAGAATACCACTCCGTCCCCGTCTTTTCCGATTTATTGGCGCGCGAAGCGTCAATACCGACAAGCATAGTTGATCCGTTAAATTATTTTGTCGCCAAAATACTTCTCTTATACGATTCCAAATTTTCAAGCGCGATGCCGGTGCCTTTGGCAACGCAAAGCAAGGGTTCGTTCGCCACATACGTCGGGATGCCTGTTGCCTGGGATATAAGATGATCAAGGTTCCTGAGCAAAGCCGTCCCTCCGGAAATAACAATCCCCTTGTCTATCACGTCAGCCGAAAGCTCCGGTGGCGTATTGTATAAAACTTCTTTCACTGCAGAGATCATTCCCTCAAGTTCATTTGTCACTGCCTCGGTAACATCGTCGGAGGTGACGAGTACGGTTTTTGGCAAACCGGTAATCATGTCCCGCCCCCTGACTTCCATCTTTAATTTTTCCTCCATATACATGGCTGAACCAATGTCTATTTTAATTTGCTCGGCGGTGCGCTCGCCGACAGCCAAACCATATTTTCTTCTGATAAATTCGGCGATTGCCGTATCAAGTTTATTACCGCCTATTCTAACCGACGTCGATGAGACAATTCCGCCCAAAGAAATAACCGCCATTTCCGCGGTTCCTCCGCCGATATCGATAATCATGTGGCCTGAAGCGCTGCCAATCGGAATGTTCGCGCCGATGGCCGCGACAATCGGTTCTTTGATAACGTAGGCCGCTTTTGCTCCGGCCGCGATTGTCGCGTCAATCACCGCTCTTTTTTCCGTTGAAGTGATACCAGCCGGAACGGCGACCATAACTTCGGGACGGAAAAGCCTTACGCCGCCCAGAGCTTTATTGATAAAATAACGAAGCATCGTTTCGGTCGTTCTGTAATCGGCGATGACCCCGTCCTTCAGCGGACGGCGGGCGACAATTGTTTCCGGCGTCCGCCCGAGCATTTCTTTCGCTTCGTGCCCGACAGCCAATATTCTCCGATCAGAAACGGAGAGCGCGACGACTGAGGGCTCGTTGATAATAATACCCCTTCTGGGGACATGCACAAGAACATTAGTTGTACCAAGATCGATGCCAATCTTTTTTCTGAGCATATTTGATTTGCCTAAAATTTTATTTCCAATTCCTTGTCTATTCTTAAATCGGTCTGCAATTTATAGCTATTGTTGCCCCATTCTTTTGACTCTTCAGCCGGCGCGGCCTGCTTAATATTCTTACCAAAATCAAGGTTTAAAGTCAAGGGGTGACCGATAGTTCCCGCTTGTTTTTGAACAATTAATTTATACTCTCCGCCGCCGATCTGGGCTTTGATTTTTTCCGGCAAAACATATTCAAAACTCAATGTCCGCTCTTCGCCGGGCTCAACGGAAATGAAAGCGCCAAACCAAGTCTTCCCTAACTCCTCGCCAGTATCGATTTTCCCAATTTTCCTCGCTGGATTATAAATCTTGTCGTTCTCCACCATCCCCTTTCCCC
>CAYZNO010000001.1:4270-7374 GCA_964479685.1 uncultured Gammaproteobacteria bacterium | reverse complement strand
AACACTTCCTGAAGGAACATAAATTCTTGTGTAGGTCCGGTAGCGAGTGGTTTTCCAAGTAAATGATCCGTTATTTTTATATTTTATTTCAACTTTGGCGCGAAGATTCCCGTCGTTTCCGGCAGTGAATGAGTAACTTATTTTTTTATCCATTACGCTGTCAGTTTTCAGGGCCGCAAGATTTGCGTCAATAACCATAAGGTAATCGCCGTCCGTACCTCTCATCGCCCCATCCCAACCTTCACCCGTTACAGCCGCCTGCAATTCCGGCGACTTGCTCCAAATAAGAATATGCCGCTCGGCCAAAGATTTTTCAACGACGCCCAAGATTCCCGGCCATTTTGATGAAGGCAAATTCGCCAAGCGCTCAAAAATCTTGTCGCCGAGTTCCCCAACCACGTCTTTTCTTCTCCATTCCGGAATCCCCTTCTCATAATATTCTTTTTCCACTTTGTATTGCAAAACTTCCATCAGGTTTTCCGGTGTATAGGTAGTTCCGCCGACTTCAATATTTCCGATCTGTCTCAAAAGATCTTCAATAAAAGTCGGCGTCACGGCAACAACCGCGTCGATTTTTTTCTCGGCTCCCCTCTCGGCATGGTAAAACCATTCGGCCTTAGCGGCTGAGGTCGGAAAATCCGGTGACCAATTTGAATCACGCATAAACCAAGCCCCGACTCTCAGATATTTTTCAATCGGCGCCGGCGGCTCGACCTTCAGGAAACTCATAGCCGGACCGTCCAAGACATAAATGTTCTCCGTATCAAAAGTTTTTACCTCGCCGTCACGAACCTTAACAATTCCATAGGTGCCGATAAATCCGCCAGTTGGCCGCATTTCATCGCTATTTTGGAGTAAAAATAAGTAAGTTTTTTCGTCTGGATAGCCGGCAAGTTGCGGCAAAATTTTTGCGGCCGGAATCGCTTTATCTACCGCAACTTTAAGTTTCAAAAGGGTCTCTTTTACTTTTTTCACAACCTGGAAAATCTGACCGACAACTCTGTCTTCCCTAATCTCCGTAACAGAGGAAAACGCCTGGTCTATTTTTATTTTCGCCGTCTCGAGGCGCGGCGCAGAATCGTATAATTTTTGCAAAATCTCTCTCTTCTTTTCGGATGGTATCGCGGCAAAACTCGTTTCCTTGCCTATCTCCGGCACTCCGCCGAGAGCAGATTGCGCCTCGCCAGCGACGCTCGCGATTTCACTAACCACGCCGATAACATCTCCAAGCGCCGAGGAAGTTTCAGCGCCCGTATCAATTAGACTGGCTATTGCCTGATATTGATCTCCTATCCAAGGAAAAATTTTCAAAAATTTAAGACTGGAAAAACGAGCCTGGGCTTCTTGGAAATCGCCCTGCGCAGCAGCGAGGTAAACTTTTGTATCGTCAAAATCCATTGCTTCGGCCTGGCCGACGGCGAGTTCAAGATTTTGTTTTCCCGAATCGGCCAGACTGTAAACATCGCGGATGGTCCAAAAATAAATTCCCGAAAAAATAAGGCTTATGGCGACTATTGAACCGACAACATACAATAAAATTCTCATAAAAAGAAAAACTCTTCTTTTTCTCGCCCGCTCGGGCCGGACGGCGTCAAGAAAATTTGTCCCCCTGAATTTCATAAAAAAACTACATAATAATTTAAATTTTTACCATCTTTTCTGTTTTCTTCCACTTTCTGAAATATTTAAGCCAACTTATAAGATGAACCCTCGTAACTTTTTTAAAAATTCCGCTCCACCATTTTCCCTCGGCCGATTCACGCCGGTGGAAATGGACGACTGAAACATCGGGAAAATAAACAACTTTCCATTTTTTCTCCCACATGCTCCGGCATAAATCAACGTCATCGAAATAAGCGAAGTATCTCTCGTCAAGCAGCCCGACTTCGTCTAAAGCCTTCCGCCTGATCAGAAAACATCCGCCCAAAAGCCAGTCGACTTCCCGGACAGAAGCATGGTCAAAATCTTTCATAAAATATTCATCTAATTTCTTTTTGGCAAAACCGAATTTCCCAACCGGCGTCCGGCGGTAAACCGGCTCCCAAAAAACCGGAAAACGGTAGCAGGAGTACTGCAAAGATTTGTCCGGATTTAGTAATTTTGGCCCAACAATCCCGACCTCCGGCCGACTGTCCATAAACTCCACTAATTTTTCAAAGACTCCTTCGAAAACCACAATATCCGGATTCATAATCATGACATATCGTCCGCTCGCCTGTTTTATGCCCAAATTATTGCCTTTCGCGTAACCCAAATTCTTATCCGAAGAGATAAAACGGATTTCGGGAAAATTTTCCTTCATCATGGCCCGAGTCCCGTCATCCGAAGCGTTATCTACGACAATAATTTCAAAATTAAGTTCTGGTTTGACCAATTTTATGCCTTTCAGACATTCCTTCAAGAGTCCGCGCGCCCGATAATTCAAAATTATAATTGATAAATCCATAAAAGATTTAAAAGATTTGAGAATTCAAAATTGAGATTCGAGTTAATTGAGCCATTGTTTTATTTCCGCGACTGTAACTTTTCTGTGCCCCATAATCCATCTTCTCTTTTTTCTCATTTTGGGTAATTTCTTTAAAAACTCCCCCAAACTTTTGAGCGTCCCGACCTCGAAAAACAGAAGATAAATAAATTTTTTAAATTCGTACCACTTGATTTTATATCCGTAACACCACCAAATCCCAGCCGGAACATTTTTAAGAAGAAGGAACAGGTGATTTTTGTATGAGTGATAATTTATAAAGGGCGACTTGTTTTTTCTCTGGCACGCCGCATCAATATTTTTTTTGCCGTCACATCGCGCCGTACGGTCATGATAGGCCCGAGCCTCCGGCAAAAACCAACTTTTCCAGCCAAAAAGACGCAATCGGTAAGCCAAATCAATATCTTCTTTATAACTTAAAAAATCTTGATCAAAATATTCTCCGTCAATTGAAGATTCCTCTAGAGTGCGCCGCCGATAAACCGGCGCGGCTCCGGAAACGCCAAATACTTCTCTCGCCGTATTCCATTTTTCATTGTCAACCTCTCCTGCTCCAAGCTCAATTGCCCGGTGATTTTTAAAGATCTTGAGACCTACTGAATCAAGCATATCAGTTTTT
>CAYZNO010000001.1:0-4260 GCA_964479685.1 uncultured Gammaproteobacteria bacterium | reverse complement strand
TCCCAGCGCAGTAATTTACCGGTCGCCGCTCCGACTTCTGGGTGGGCTTCCATAAATTTTATTATGATCTCTAAAAAATTTGATTCCAAAATTACGTCTTGATTTAACAACAAAATATATTCTCCATCCGTGGCGCGGATCGCCTGATTATGTCCGGCCGCGAACCCTATATTTTCTTTATTAAAAACCAATCTGCAATTTGCGTTTTTCGCTTTCCATTCCTCTAAATACTTGGCCGTTCCATCAGTTGAGCCGTTATCCAAAATAAATAAAGAAAAATCCCGAAATGTTTGCTTAGCAATTGACTCTAGACAATAAGGTAAATACTTTTTCCCGTTCCAAGTAACAAGATTTATGCTAACTTTCATTAGAAATTAGAAATTAAAATTTTTTATGCTATTTTCTCGCTTTTTCCGTAACCCAAAAACCGAGATATTTGCCAAGCATCAGCCTTGTCTGCGCCTCAACCGCCGGAATCGACCCGAACAAAATCAAGGACACCGGCAAAAGCGCCCACTGCAAAAGCATGACGATAAATTTTAGCCGACTTTGCTTTTTCGGACGTGGCGGCAGAAGAAACATGAAAAGAATCGCCGAAACGCACATGCCAATCATCGCCGCAGTCAAAAGCCAGTGCAAAACTACCGGCGTCATCTGGAAAAAAGCCATTGTCCCGATTTTTTCCTTACCGATCCAGAGCGGCAATTTGCTTAAAATAAACATCAGAATAGGCGCGGTCGCCCAGGAATACATTCCTTCCCCGAGATTCCAAAGATATTTGAATCTTTTCCAAAAAGGAATTTTTGGCACTTCTATTTCTCCGCTATTTGTTTTCAGCGTCGCCTTCCTAAAATGCCAAACCATATAAGGAAAGTGCTCGACTCCCCAGGCCCAGCGCCGCTGCTGCTTGTAAAGATTTACTAGGCTCCGCCAGGGAGTTTCGGCCATAACCGTATCCATGGAAACCGGAATATACATCGGCACCACTTCAAAATCTCCGCCGTAACGGATAAAACATTGCAGAAAAATTCTAGAATCGTCAGTAACAATGTCTTTCTGCCAGAAATCCACATCAACCACTGCCTTAAAAGCAATGCTATGCGAAGAAAAAGTAAAAAGTCGATCCGGTTTAGCAAGTTCAGTTAAGAGCCAGAATGTCGTGCCAAAAGCCGCCACGCGCATTAAGGCCAACGAGTCCCAAATGTTGTTATTATAAAGAGCCACTGGCTGAAAAGCCGCCCGCTCGCGCTTCGGATGAGTAATATATTTGTAGGCCAGGCAAGAAAAATATTCAGGATGAACGCAAGTGTCGCTGTCAAAATAAGAAACAATGACTTTTTCGTAAGGGATGCCCGCTTCATCAATAATCTCTTTAGCCCGCCGGCCAGCCCAGTTGGCGTTCGCCCCTTTACCCTTGATCTCGCCTATCAAACCGTCCGGATGCATAGTCGCAAGAAGCCGGAAAAATTTTTCTCCGAATTCTTTCTTGATTATTTCTTCATTTCGTAAAAAATTTTCCTTCATCCTTTCTTCACCGGATAAAACAACTATCATTTTTTCTTTCGGATATTTCGACGCAACGAGATTTTCAAAAGTCGAACGGAGCACTTCAATGGGCTCTTTGGAGGTCGGCAAAATAATCAAATGATAATAACTTTCCCAATCTGGCAATTTTTGCACTTTGGAAAACCAGTCGGTTTTTATATCTGTCTGAAAACGCCGCCAGGAAATCGCCATATAAAAAACAAAATAAAAAACCCTGAAAAGCCAGTAGACACAGAATACAATAATGAAATAAATTACCCAGAGCGGTTTCCGAAAAGAAAGAACAATTGCTAAAACAAAAGTCAGCCAGACGAGCATGCCTGGGATAATTTCTAGAATTCTGTATTTTGTCTTGTCGGAAAGTCTCATAAAAAAACAAAAAAATCTTCCGAAGAGATTCTTTCGTAAAACCTTAAAAATAAGCCTAATTTAATCATAATTCGGCTCAAATTACGTTTAAATCATAACCTTTTTGTCTTATTTTGTCAACCCCGTTAGAAGTCCGTTCCCATTAAAACTTATTATTCCGGAGCGGAATTTAATTAATTTAATTTCATATCACTCTCACTGGGAAAATTTTATTCAAAATTTTCCCCGAAGACTTCTAAACGGGGTCAATCCAAAAATAAAACCGGCCGGTAAAGATAACCAAGCCGGTACAAATAGACGCGAATCAGCGCGTCATATTTTGCACTCTGCTCTTCCTCGCCTCGCCGCGCAGACGGCGGAGTGTTCTCCAGACGAACCAATGATAAACGGTTGTCAGCGCATCAAAGGTGATGCCGATCGAATCAACTCCCTCTCCGCTTACGACGCAGGTTTCCTGGCAGCCATCCGCAACCACCCTGAAGTGCACCTGGACATGGTGCTCTTCCTGGCTGTCACCACGGCTAGCGCCAACCGCGTGAACAGCGTAACTGGCTGTCTTGATTTTGGCCAGTTCGGGGCCGATTTCCGGCCAGCGCAGAACGATTGCTTCGCGTAAAACGGTTTCCATAATGTCAACCGTTCCCATTTTCCCTTCGTAGGCAATCCCCCTTTTGGTCCGTTTTGCCACGGTCTGTTCCTTGATGTGGATGATCGGCTGGCTATCCAGCACGAGCGAAAGCGTCATGTGCAAACGTTTTTCGCCCCGCCTTTCTTTTCCTTGCCCCATTGACCAGTAGCGGTTGTGAAGATCGTAACTCTGAACTTCAAACTGGGGCGCCTTGCCGGCAGCGATCGCTTCCGCCAGCTCCCGTTCAATCCTGCCGTCTTGGCCATTGATGTTTTGTTTTACCAGCACGCCCACACCCTCCTTCTGATTTCAAAAAGCGGATTCCTCGTCCGCCAAAAATAAATCTATCATGAATTAAAAAATAAGTCCAGCCTCTGCGACCGGACTTATTTTTTATGAAAAATTATTTAATGTGCTTTTGAATATCGGCCCACTTCCCCTTTAATTCGTCAATCATTTCCGTAACCTGCACCTTGGCCAATTTTTTCTTTCTTCCATATTCAGTTACGACTTTTTCCACCATTTCGTTATATTTTTCTTTGCTCATCTTCTTCATTTTTTCAACTTCTTTCAAGAGTCTTGAAAAAAGGTTATTTGACATCTTTTTTAATTCAGCGCGACGTTCCGCGCCAGTCTTTGTGGTTGTCAAAAGCGCTGCCGCCGTACCAATCAGGGCCCCAAGCAACGCGCCTTTGAAAAATTCTTTTTTACCCATAGATTTATTAAATTACTTATAAAAAACTATCATTCTCCTGATTATTAAATCTTTTTTATTCTTTAAATAAGGACCGGGAAAATCAAACCAGACTCTTTGAAAAATATCTTTCGGCATTTTTTTAATTTCCCGAAATTCCGGATCGGCCAAATAAATATTTTTCTTATCCAGTCTGACCGCCACCGAGTAATGGCCGTCGTCACCCGAAAACCAATCGACGATAACCGGAATATTTTTTTGCAAAAATCCGCTTATATCCGCAAAATTTGCTTTATCTTTAGATAAAAATTTGAAACCAAATTTTTCGGCCGCCCGCTTAAAACCGAGGATTCCCATCCCTCCCTTCTCCCGAACCCTACAAATTTTACCGATCTCTGCTTCACTTTTTTCGATACCGTAAAAATCCAGAATCATCTTTAGCGAAGCCGGACCGCAAAATCCAGGTTGTCTTTGTCGGTAAGGTTTTATTTTAAACATATTTTTTTATTTTAACATAAAATAAAAAAATAAAAAACCCGCGCTTTGTCCAAAAACATTGCGCGGGATGACTTTTGCCTCCTGCTGGCAGATCAAACGAGGATGTCGCGAATATGCCAAGCGACGGAGAGGCAGGCGAAAACCAGCGCCGCCCAAAGAAAATAACCGGCAAGATAGAGCGTCCAGCCTGCCCCGGCGGCCAGGCCGAACATAGCCGCCGACTGGCACCACATCTTCATCTTGCCGAACGAATTGGCTTTCCCTGATTTTCCGAGCCGAATTTTGATCGGTCGCCCAACAGAGAGAAAAAATTCAGTTCCGACAACCGCCCCGATGAGCGCGGTTGGAAAATGATCCCAACCGTAAATCAAGAGCAGGCCGATGATCAAGAGTTTGTCGGCATAGGCGTCAAGCCTTTCGCCGTTCGCGCTCTGTTCATTGCGCACGCGGGCCACGGCGCCGTCCAAAAGGTCCAACGCCACGGCAATCGCAAGAAAAATCACCGCAAGTACATTCATCCCCTTCC